>JAGLQD010000055.1 GCA_023136985.1 Candidatus Sabulitectum sp.
CTGCATTGCAATGAGATACGAGAAATAAGGGAGCTTCAAAGCTCCCTTATTTTTTATGGATCAAGCCAAAAGTGGGATAGAATGGGATACAATGGGTTGACAGTGGGGTAAAGTGGGGCAATGATAGCTGTGGAGGGGAAAAATGGCAGCATTCATTGGTACACACAGACACACACTGGACGACAAGGGGCGGGTAAGCATTCCAGCCCAGTTCAGGCGGCAGCTCACGGCGGAAGATCTTTATCTGAACGTGGGCATGGAGGGGTGTCTGGTGCTTTATCCTTCCCACAGATGGCAGGAACTGGAAGAGAAACTGCTCGCATTACCCCGCAACCGGGAGACACGCTATTTCGTTAGAAGTCTTGCTCAGAATCTTAGAGCGGTGAGTGTGGATTCTCAGGGAAGAATTTCGATTCCGGCAGAGCTTGCTGCAAAGGCAGGGATTACCGGTGAAGTGATGTTCCTTGGCAAGTTTGATACCATGGAACTCTGGCAACCTGATCGGTACAATTCCTACATAGATGAAGCAGAGTTTTCATGTGAGGAAATCGCCGAGGGTCTTGATCTACCTCTTTAGGAAGGTTTTTGATGGAACTTGGTCATCTGCCCATTATGCCGAAGGAAATAGTGGAGTATGTCTGTACGGCTCTTTCTTCTTCGCCGGAACTGGTTGTTGACGGGACAGCTGGTGGCGGAGGGCATGCAAGTCTGTTTTCGGAAGCAATCCCGGATTCCCGGATACTGGCTTTTGATCGTGATCCATCCGCATCTGTGAAACTCAAAGAGAAATTTGCCGGGAGTAATGTCACCGTTTTCAATTCAAGTTACACAAAAATCCCCGAAATCATAGAGGACAACAATTATCCCCTGGCTGGTGGAGCTCTTTTTGACCTTGGTTTAAGCTCCATTCAACTCGATACTCCAGAGAGGGGTTTCTCCCACAGATATACAGGTCCTCTGGATATGAGATTTGACCAGAGCAGGGGAAAGCCTGCTTCAGCCATGCTTAAAGAGATGACAGAAAAGCAGATAGCAGATGCAATTTATCGTTACGGTGAGGAGGGTCGTTCAAGGGTTATTGCAAGGGCCATCAAGCAGAGCAGAAGGCTTTCATATACTGATGATCTTGCTGAAGCCGTTCGGTCTGTGGTGAAGGGAAATCCTGTAAAGCCGCTATCTCGTGTTTTTCAGGCGATAAGAATTCTTGTAAACGGTGAACTGGATCATCTTGATAAGCTTCTTTCGGAAATGTACAGGTGGACCAGGCCAGGATGCAATGTTGCAATTCTTACGTTTCACTCTCTGGAAGACAGAATGATAAAACTTCATTTCAGAGATTCAGAACACTTCCGGCAATTTGATCCTCCCTGGCTGCTTCCGGGTTCAGTTGAAAAGCGGGCGAACCCCAGAGCCAGAAGTGCACGACTCCGACTGGGGGTGAGACTGTGAGATCTCACGGACGGAAGTTTCTTCTTATTGGAGCTATCGGGGTTATTCTTTTTTCCATGGCTCAGCTGATAGTGAGGAATTTCTATATCATGGCTTCCATAGATCTTGCGACTGTCACAGTTAAGAGCGACAGTCTTCGCAGTACCAGGCAGGCACTGCTCTCAAGAATTGCCCAGTTGGAAACACCCGGCAGGCTCAGTGATATTGGTTCAGCGCTTGGCCTTGTACCACTTTCACTTGAAAGCTTTATCCTTCTTGAGGTCAGCGAATGATAGAGAAAACTTCTGCCGCTGAGAGAGTGTCTGCCCGGATCAGTTCTCTGATCATTCTGTCAGGCGTGTTTGTTATCCTTTCCATTGCAAAAATGGCAGGCATACAGATCGTTCATCATGATGCATATATGCAGAGAGCTGAAAGGCAGCAGACAATTGAGGTCAGTGTAGAGGCAAGGAGAGGTGAGATCTATGACATCAACGGCTATCTTCTTGCTGGAAACATAACTGAAGCAATATTTTCTGTTTACTGGCCTAATGTTCCTCTGGAGAGAACTGAAGATATCAATTCTCTTGTGAGAAGCCTTGAGAGCTATACTGGATTCTCGGCTCCAATCCAGCGGGGAAGCGGAAATACAGTTATTGCTCGCGGTGTACCGTGGGAATACGCTTCTCAAGTACTGGATTCTGCATCCAGATATGTTGATTGCAGCTTCGTAACCCGCCGGGTTTACCCCATGGATGAAATCATGATTCCGGTTATTGGCACGCACAATGAAAATATCTCCCAGGGACTCGAGTACTACATGGAAGACTTTCTTGAAGGCACCGATGGTGTTAACTACTTTCAAGCCAGCGGGTGGGCCGGGTATCGTGCGGTGGATGCAGGTGCAGACAATATACTTCCAGTGCATGGACGGGATCTGTGTCTTACAATTGATTCCAGGTATCAGGAGATCGCTCAGAATGAACTCCAGCAGGCTGTTGAAATGTCCGGTTCAAGCTGGGGTGCAGTGGTTGTTATTAATCCAGGCAACGGTGATGTGCTTGCAATTGCAAGTTATCCTGTTTTTAATGAAGACGGGTCTCTTGCCAGGAACCACTGTATACAGAGTTCAACTGAACCAGGATCCGTATTTAAAGCTGTAACGCTTTCAGCAGCCCTGGATGCCAATACAGTTTCTCTTGCTGATTCATTTGACTGCACAAATAGTTTTGTGGAGATCTATGGATACCGCGTTAACGACAGCCATCCAATAGGTGAGTTTCTTGACCTTACAGGGGTTATTGCTCAATCCAGCAATGTGGGTACTGTTCAGATCGCTTCCACAATGTCTGATTCTCTTTTCCATTCATATTGCGTAGAGTTTGGTTTTGGAAGAAGAAGCAGAGTTGAGTTCCCCGGTGAACAGAGTGGGATCATTACAGATGTACAGAACTGGTCCGGACTTTCAAAGGCGAACCTGGCAATTGGCCAGGAAGTTTCTGCTACGCCTCTTCAGATTGCCATGGCCTATGGAGCCATTGCCAACGGCGGACTTCTTTACCGGCCAAGGCTGGTTAATTCAACAAAAGAGGGTGGTCTTCTCAGGCCTCTTGCTGAGTCACCGGCTCACAGAGTTATTTCCCTGGAAACAGCAGCAGAAGTTAGATCAGTTCTTTCTGCGGTAGTTACGGATGGTACTGGAGGAAGTGCTCAGGTTCCAGGAGTAACTGTAGCAGGCAAGACTGGTACTGCGGAGAGACTTGTGCAGGATGGCTATCTCTCTGCCTTTGCGGGAATGGTTCCAGCAGATGATCCACGCCTTGTTGCCGTGGTGATCTTTGATCAGCCGGATTACGAATACAGATGGGGGAGTGCTCTTGCCGCCCCGGTATTCAGCCGTGTGGTTTCCCGGATATTGTCCACTTCCCCGGAGTTAGCTCTGGGAACCCCGCAGCCAATGGGCGGAATGCTTGCAGCAGGCGGTGAGATGTGAAACTGAAAGAACTTCTTTTAACAACTGAAGTCACAGTTCCTTCAGTTGTTGCTGATGAGAATGTAACTATGATCACACTGGACTCACGGAAGGTCTCTCCTGGATCTCTCTTTGTGGCAATAAAGGGTTTTTCCAGCGACGGACACAGTTTCATCCAGAAAGCTCTGGACGCAGGTGCGGTAGCAGTTGTGACTGAAAGATCGGTTTCCGGAATAGATCCCACTCTGATACTTGTTAATAAAGCAGGAGACAACAGAGAACTTCTCTCCAGGATATCAGCTGTCTTTTTCAGCTCTCCCTGGAAAGAAATGAAGACCGTGGGGATCACAGGGACTAACGGAAAAACAAGTACTGCCCACATTCTCAGATGGATCATGGAAAAAAGAGGAATTCAGACTGGGATAATGGGAACTGTCGGACACATTGCAGGCGGTAAAGAGATTCCTGCTTCGGTTACAACACCTGACTCTCTTGATGTGGCAAGGTACATGAGGCTGATGGTCGACAGTGGTGATAGATCCTGTGTAATGGAAGTTTCCAGCCATGCTCTGGCACTCTGCAGGGTGAAAAGTGTAAGATTTGATGTAACACTCTTTACAAACATTTCGCAGGACCATCTTGATTTCCACTCCACCATGGAAGAGTACCTGAATTCCAAGAAAAAAATCTTTTCGCTTACAAAGCAGGATGGTGTGAAAATAGTAGGAACTTATTCCCCGGGCTGGCCTCTGGTAAAAGATGCAATCACCTTTGGAGAGCGTGCCGGGGATACATACAGAATCAGGAACATCAGTGTTGAACTCTCCGGTTCAAGTTTTCTTCTCTGCACAGAGGATGGTGAATTTCCTGTAACTGTCCAGGCTCCTGGAAGGTTTAATGTCTACAATGCCGCAGGTGCAATTGCTGCTGCGGTTCAACTGGGAGTTTCCATAGAGGAAGCAGTGCAGGCAGTTCGCTCGTTTTCCGGGGTTCCCGGAAGAATGGAAAGAGTGAACTGTGGTCAGAAATATCTTGTTGCAGTTGATTATGCCCATACTCCTGATGCCCTTGAAAGAGTGTTGAAACAGGGAAGTCTTCTTGCAGAGAACAAACTGATCGTTGTTTTCGGATGTGGTGGAGACAGAGACAATCGAAAGCGTCCTCTCATGGGAAGGATCGCAGTGGATAATGCTGATCTGGTCTTTGTTACCAGTGATAATCCACGAACAGAAGACCCGTCTGCGATAATTACTGACATTCTTGCTGGAATTCAAGAAAAGTACAATCCCGTGGTGGAGCAGGACAGGGCAACAGCCATAAGATCGGCTATCAATGCTGCTGCAGAAGGCGATGTTGTAATAATTGCCGGCAAAGGACATGAGGACTATCAGATACTGGGGGTTGAGAAAGTTCACTTTGATGACAGGGAACAAGCCAGAATTGCCCTGGCAGACATGGGGTACACATGCGCTCTCTGATTTCGTTGGCTGCAAGGCTGGGCTGTCCGGCTCCGTTGGAGTACATCTTCAGCAATGTAACAATTGATTCGCGCGAAGCAGGAAGTGGATCACTTTTCTTTGCTCTCCAGGGCAGAAATGCAGACGGGCATGAATTTGTGGTGGAAGTTCTGGGTGCCGGTGGAGCTGCGGTTGTCTCCAGAGACGGATTTACCGGTGCAGTTCTTGAAGTCGACAGCGTGGAGGATGCCTTGATGGAAGCTGGAGCCTGGGCAAGGGATTGTATGGGCTATCCTGTTGTGGGAGTCACCGGCTCCAGCGGCAAAACAACAACTAGAAAAATGCTGGCTGCAGCTCTTTCAACCAGATACAGAACATGGCAGACAAAGGGCAATTTGAATAATCATCTGGGACTTCCCCTGACTTTGCTGAATACCCCGCCGGATAGAGAGATGCTGGTTCTTGAACTTGGCATGAATCACTCCGGGGAACTGCTTCAACTTGGCTGGGCTGCAAGGCCGAATCTCTCTCTTATCACAAATGTTGGAACAGCGCATATTGAAAATTTCGGGACAAAAGAGAATATCATTCTTGCCAAGGCAGAAATTCTCAGCTGCACGGAGAAGGGCGGAATAGCGGTTATTCCAGCGGGCGAGAAGATCTTCATGGAGAAAGCGGAAGAAAGAGGGCTTGAGATAATCACACATGGCAGCGGGGGCGATTGCTTTCTTGAGAATGGCAGAGCCATGCCATGGGGTATTGATCTTGCTTTGCTGTACAACGGTGAACACAACATGAGGAATGCTGTTGCTGCAATTGCAGCTGCACAGCGACTTGGAGTCGATCCGGTGGATTCAGCCGAGGCTATCTCAAAGCTTCCGCCGGGTACAGGCAGGGGTGATGTGTTTTTTACTGCTGACTACACAGTTATTGATGAGAGCTACAACGCTAATCCCGAATCAGTTGCTGCCTGTTTGAAGTCGGCTGTACAACTGAACGAA
>JAGLQD010000550.1 GCA_023136985.1 Candidatus Sabulitectum sp.
GGTGGAGGAGATCCTGACACTGGCGATATCCCAGGGGATATTCCTGTGGATGCGTCTCTTACCGCAGAGTACATTCAGTCTTTGCAATACTGGAAGAATGCCGGGCTTCCGGTATTCAACTGTGAGTACTGCGAAGAACCCGGAAATACATCCGCTTCTTACGGCTTCGGTGAACAGTACAGCTATACTACGCTCTGCGCTCTCCGACCTCTTGAGGAGATCACAAAAACACCTCCTCCGGGCTACTGAATGAGGGTAAAAGGATCAGGGGCAGATTGAAGACGGTCGTTCCTTCTTTGATTACAGGATAAACCCGGGAGCGTGCTGCTCCCTGAATGCAATTTGTCTGCTGAAGATCGCTGAAGTGTAGCTGAACAAGATTAAGTTCATTTTCATCTTTGTTAAAAGCTGTTAGTTCACAATTGACTTCATAGTACTATCGTAGTACTATGATGTCATGCCTAAGAAAATAAGAGAACTCATTCAGATGCCTGGCAAAGCCGGTTTTGTTAATCGAGGTGGCAGAGGAAGTCACCGCAACTTTAAGCATCCCTCAGGCGTTACGATAACGATTAGTGGCAATTCCGGATCCGATGCAAGGAAGTATCAGGAACGGTCTGTTGAAATTGCGATTTGCGAGGTGAATAACAGAAATGAAAGCAAGTGACAGGTATATCAAATTAGTTCAGTGGTCAAACGATGATCAGTGTTATGTGGGAACATGCCCCGGGCTAATGCTTGGCGGTGTTCACGGAGATGATGAAGCAGTTGTGTATAAGGAGCTTTGTCTTGCTGTTGAGGAGTGGATAGATGTTTATACAGCAGATGGAGATCCCCTTCCGGAGCCAACCTCAGGCAAGGAATACTCCGGCAAGTTTGTGGTAAGAGTTGGTAGGGAACTGCACAGAGTACTTGCTCTTAATGCACTTCGTTCGTGCGAAAGCCTGAACTCTCACTGTGTTAATCTGCTCCGTGAGGACTTAACTTCCTACGGAAGGAACTGATACTCTGTACTTTGTCTGTAACAATCGTTCGTATAACAATATTTGTCGCTGATGCATATATTAGGATGAGATTCTATTAACCTCTCTTTTTCTTAAACACAGGAGGGCATAATGGCTGATCGCCTGCTTGTAAGTGATGTGGGAAACACCACAACGAAACTTCTTCTTTTAGAGGTGGACGGCGGCGAGTTTAAAGCTCTTGGTGCAGTAGCAGTGGGTACCACGGTAGAGAAACCTTCTGAGGATGTCTGCATAGGTTTTCTGACAGGAGTCAGGCAGCTTTCTGCGCAAACAG
>JAGLQD010000551.1 GCA_023136985.1 Candidatus Sabulitectum sp.
ATAAGTTCATGATACACAATGACCTGTATCATGTTGCAGATTCACTGATTACTTTGGGAGAGTTCGATCGGGGCGTGAATGAAAAAGAAGCCGTTCTTCGAGAGCTGCGGCAGAGGATCATGGAAAGTGAAGTTCCAGAATGGATAGCCGATTCCCTGAGCATGATGGCCCAGCAGTTTGAACCGGGAGTATCACTTAGATGCCGTTCCAGTACAAATAACGAAGATCTTCCAGGGTGGAGCGGAGCAGGGCTATACAGCTCTTTTACCCACCATGCCGAAGAAGGCCACATTTCCAAAACGGTTAAACAGGTGTGGGCAGGATTGTGGACATACAGAGCATTTGTGGAAAGAGACTTCTATAGAATTGACCATTTCTCTGTTGCAATGGGGGTTCTTGTTCATCCCAGCTACAGAAATGAGATTGCCAACGGAGTTGCTGTTACCGGGAACATATTCAATCCTTTCATCCCAGGTTATTATGTGAATGTTCAAGCTGGAGAGGATATGGTAACAAATCCAGAGCTGGAATCGATTCCGGAGGAGTTCATTGTAACTGAGCAGAATATCACAGGCAATGTCACAAGAGAGGTTCAGTACATAGGTCTTTCTAACAGGATCTCAAGCAATGAAAGAGTTCTTGATGAAGAATGTATTCAACAGCTTTCAGACTACCTTGAAAGAATACATAATCACTACCGTGTGGTTTATGGAATCAGCAGTGACGATCTGTATTTCGCCATGGAGGTTGAATTCAAGATCGCAGCTGATGGAGAGTTGATAGTGAAGCAGGCCAGACCCTGGGTCAGATGATTCATTAAGTGAATGAAGATTAACAATGGCCTTTCAAGTGTGTCTGTAAATATGTATCTTTTGTTGTGGTTCTTAACATTATTCAAAGGAGTTAACATGCCAAAGCTGTTCATTACAGATGTAGAGTCAGATGCTGATCTTAAAATATTTGTTGCAGATATCAGAGGAGAAGCTCATCTTGCCGTTTATGAGACAACAAGTCAGTGGGAAGCTACTGAGCCACAGATATGGGCTTACAGTGATATCCGCAGCGACGCCGATAAGGTGATCTTCTTTACAGATGGTGCATGGAACGCAGATCTGGTAATTTTCAAAACCGATATCCAGTCTGACGCCGGCTGGCTGGATTCTTCCAGAGAAGGTGTTATTTAGAAAATGAAGAGAATTGCCTTTTTCTTAATTATTCTTCTTTTTTTGTTTTCCGGATGTCTTGATTTTGGAAACAACATTGAGACCGAGGAACCAACTGAAGAACAACTTGCATTTTGTCAATCGGCAATGCACCTGAGGGATCAGCTTGCATATGAGCCGATTGGCCTCAGAATAGATGCCACGGGAATTGATGCTGTAGCATGATTCTGCTTTTACACAGAAGAAGAGGCTATTGAAAGAATCTTTGACTCTGAGTTTGTATCTGCTGATTCCCTCAGAGGTTCTGTTTCGTTTTATTCAAACGAAAGCATGCCTGCGTGGTGGAATGTTGATGAAAAGGTATTCGAAGGGGGGAGTGTATCTCTGGATGGGGGTAAGCAGATGACTGTTGGCATCCATAGGGAAGAGCGCGGGAGTACCGTTTTCATTTTCTGGTGTGAAAGCTGATATATCGT
>JAGLQD010000552.1 GCA_023136985.1 Candidatus Sabulitectum sp.
AATACCGCTGGCGGTATCTACTTCCTCAGGCTGACCACACCTGGCGAGAGCATAGTGAAGAACTGCGTAGTTCTTCCATAACAGTCCCTTGATTAATCATGAGGGTCGGGAGAGATCCCGACCCTCATGTTATTGACTTTTATGATGCAAAACACTAGATTTCTTCAACTTGCGCACAATAAGGTGCGATGTAACAGCCGACAGCAGATTTGTAAAGCTGATGCTGCTGTCAAAAAACTGCAATTGCAGAAGGAGATGAGATGAGCAGATTCACAGGAGCAAGACTCAAGAAGGTAAGATCACTTGGAACAGAGCTTCCAGGTCTGGTTCGCAAAGAGCCTAAATCAAGCAACAGTCCCGGCGAGCAGGGTGTTATGCGCCGTCGCAGAAGAGTCTCAACTTTCCGTCTCCAGCTGCAGGAGAAGCAGAAGATCCGCTTCAACTACGGACTTACCGAGAAGACTCTTCGTCGTTACTACTCAGATGCATGCAGTCTGAAGGGTGAGACAGGTGTTAACCTTCTTCAGCTTATTGAGAGAAGACTTGACAATGTGGTAGCCAGAGGCGGTTTCGCACCTACAATTCCAGCAGCAAGGCAGCTTGTCAACCACGGTCATATCAAAGTAAACGGCAAGAAGGTAACAATTGCAAGTTTCAGAGTTAAGATAGGCGATATCTTAACCCTTAGAGAGAAAAGCAAAGACCTTAAAGTTATCACCGAGCACATGGCAGCCGGTTCGGGTATTGGCGTTCCCAGTTTCCTTGAAGCTGATCCCAAGAACAGAAAAATTACTGTTAAATCTCTTCCAGCACGTGAAGATGTACCTATCGAGGTATCTGAGCGAGCAGTGGTTGAGTTCTACTCGAAATAGATCTCTGATATTGATAAAAGGGTCCGGCTTAACCGCCGGGCTCTTTTTTTGTTATACTTCTGTAGTCAATCGAATTTATTCAACTTGAAGGAGGAATGAAATGAGATATTATCTAGTATTTGTAATGGCACTAGTAATTGCGGGAACTGCCTTTGGACAAGAGAATGCAGCTGGTGAAGAGGAAGTTACTTATGCTGCTGTTGAACCTGAGGATAGTGTTGGGCCAAACGGTAGAGACATGGGTGATATCAGAGTCAAGATAAACGAGATAAAAGAAGTAGTACAGACAGACTACGAGGTTCTTCTGGAATCTGATTCTGAGGCAAGTGGTACTATTACAGTAAGCTTTTCTATCACTGCTGAGGGTGCAGTTGCTGATGCTTCTGTGGATTGCCCTGAAGTTCTTGCAACTTTGCAGGAAGATGTTCTTGCTAAACTGGAAAGCCTTGAATTCGGTGTAGCTCCGGATCAAATCGAAGATATACCTGTTACAGTACCCTTCAACCTGATTCCACCACAGTAGAAACAAAAGAGACCTAGGGGCATGCGCAGGCATGCCCCTATTCTTTTAATTTCACCTCTTGTAGCAGTTTTGTTTTTGCGTTATCTTATTGCAAAGAGTTTGCAGTAAGGAAAAATGAAAAGAGAAGACGCATACAATTTGCTCAGGCGATCCGGCCTGCGGATGACAAAGCTCAAGATTGAGATCGTTGATCTTTTTCTGGAAGGCGGGTGCGGGCTTTCAGTAAAGGATGTAATCGCGAGACTTGCATCGAATCCGGATGTTTCAACTGTTTACAGAGCAATGAGCTCACTTACACTAAAGGGCTTTCTCAGGCATAGTGTGGGGTCTGAAGGGGTAGTACAGTACAGATGTACAAGCACTTTTTACCCTGACCATGGTCATTTCAACTGCGTGAAGTGTGGTGGAACAATTGCAGTAAGAAGGAAATTACCGGAGGATTTTCTTCATGTTCTTGAGGTGGAGTATGGAGTAAGTGTCAGATCTGCCTCTTTTCTTCTTGAAGGGAAATGCCTTAAATGCAGAAACTTGTAATTGCTATTCCTATTCTTATGCTTGTGTTTATGGCCTGTTCAGGTCAGGGTGACCCCTGGGATACTGGAAGACTTTCTGTACTGATCAGTGTAGTGCCGCAGCAGTATTTTGTTGAGAGAATTGCAGGTGATCTGGCTGAAGTAACAGTGCTTATACCTCCAGGTGCAAGCCCCACCACTTATGAGATATCTCCTTCAGACATGAGGCGGGTCAACAGGGCTGATGTGTGGTTCACCATTGGATTACAGCGTGAGGTTACATGGATACCTGAATTCTCTTCGTTGAATCGCCGGCTTAAGATTGTGAGTACCATTGAAGATGTTACAAGGTTGCCTATTGGAAGGTACAGCATTCCAGGGGAGCATACCGATAGTGGTAATCATGACCATGATCACAGTGGAGTTGATCCTCATGTATGGCTTTCGCCGGAGCTGGTCAGCATTCAGGCCCGGGCGATCTGTGCAAACCTCATTGAGCTGGATCCGGTTAACAGCGGGATATACGCTGAAAATCTAAATCTCTTTCTTGAAGAGATAAGTGATCTGCAAACAAGAATTCATCAGTCAATTGATTCGTTCCAGGGAGAAAGCTTCATGGTGTTTCACCCTGCCTGGGGATACTTTGCAGATGAATTCAGTTTGATTCAGGTTCCCATTGAGATATCCGGCAGTGAACCCTCTCCTTCTGAAATGGCGCAGTTGATCGACTATGGAAAAAACTCTTCTATCAAAGTGGTTTTCGTTTCACCTCAATTCAGTGAAACCTCAGCAGAAACAATTGCAGGCGAGTTGGAAGCTTCAGTGGTCTTCATTGATCCACTGGCCTTGAACTGGGCAGAGAACCTGGCAATGGTATCAGATCAGATAGCCTCAGCAATGGAGTAGTTAAATGGCTTTGATTGAACTTAACAATGTTACCGCAGGATACAGCAGAGATCACCCTGCTATTGAGAATGTTGATCTTTCAGTAGAAAAGAATGATTTCATGGCAATTATCGGACCGAATGGAGGAGGGAAGACCACATTGCTGAAGGTTGTTCTGGGTCTTATCACTCCCTTCACCGGAGAGGTTATTGTTTTTGGTGAAAAGCCTGCTCATTCAAGAAAAAAGATAGGGTATGTTCCCCAGATCATACCTTCAAGGACATTTCCGGTTTCAGTTCTGGAGGTGGTACTCATGGGACGAATGGGTTCATCCGGACTTTTTAAGAAGTACACTGAGTCTGATAGAAACATTGCAGTTGAAAAGCTGACGGAACTGGGTGTTGCCCATCTTGCAGACAAGAGGATAGATCAGCTTTCCGGCGGGCAGAAGCAGAGAG
>JAGLQD010000553.1 GCA_023136985.1 Candidatus Sabulitectum sp.
TGGAATTCCCTCTTGATCAGCCCTTGAACGGTAGAACCGCATGGAATTTCAATGCTGATTATTTGGATTTCTCCTACACAAGATCATGGCTCTTTTCAAGAGTCTTGTCAGATATGGGTTTTCCTTGCTTCCAGGTTTCTCATGCAAATCTCTCGGTGAACGGTGACAACAGAGGTTTGTTCATTCTGCTTGAGCCGGTGAACAAGGCATTTCTTGCCAGGAACAGCTTTAATATTGAAGGAAATCTGTACAAGGCTCAGGTGGACGGGTCCTGTGCCAATATCTACGATGACATTGACTCTGTCTGGTCTAAGAAAACCAATGAATCAGCAGGCATGAATGATCTGATAGAACTGATAGAGAATACAGAATACACAACACCTGAAAACTTCCAGGAATTCATGGACTCTACATTTACCATGTACGGCTCCTACGGGTTGATCAGGTTACTGGCCATCAATGCTGCATTTGCCAACAACAGCACTTATTACCATAACTACTATCTGTACAACGATGTGGAAGGCACAGGCGTATGGGCTATGCTTCCATGGGATGTGGACAAGATACTGTACGACAATAACAAGATTGGTTATGGATACTGCACTACAAGGAACTGGTTCGATAACCCGCTGCATGCCAGAACTCTGGTTGTACCGGAATTCCGGGATGCCTTTATGGATTCAGTGGAAACAATCTATGACAGCTTCCTTACTGAAGAGAAACTTCAGTTCTGGACCGATTCTCTGATAGCAGTTCTAGAGCAGTCTGTAGCTCAAGACAATTATGACACTACAGATGTGGCAGGTTTTCTTGAAGCCACCGATCTGCTTTTAGATAGCATGATCCTCAGAAGAACTGATCTTCAGTGGCAGTTTCAGTACAGGTATTACCCATTCAGATCATTGCGCTCTGATACTGTTTCCACCGGCGATCTTACGATAAGATGGCATCCTACAGAAGATCCTTATGGATCACCGGCTGTGTATTCTGTTATCGTAAGAGACAGCCTGGGGCCATATACGCAGGAGTTATTCCGCATTGAGGGGCTTACCGATACAACATACACAATCTCGGGTCTTGCTCCAGGCGAGTATTACTGGGTGGTAGAGACAGATGCTCAGGCCGGGTGGCGAATTACCGAAGCAACTCCCAGATACAATCCATTTGTCGTTACCGAGCCCACCATACTTTCCGGTACCCTTGGAGAGAATACTGTTCTCTACTCTGCTCATTCTCCATACATAATTCAGGATGAAGTAACCATACCGTCCAACGGTACAATGACCATTCAACCCGGTGTTACGATACTCATGGGGGAGGATGGGGCGGTAAATTGTCTCGGTGAGCTTAATTCCACCGGCAGCCAGGGTGATTCTGTTTTCTTCATGGCCGAGAACTCCGCAGTGGGATGGCGTGGAATTAGAGTACACGGTGGCTTGGTTTCAATGCAGTATACATCTGTTACAGGCTCCAGAGGATACTCCTCAACACCGGGTACAGATTTTGCGGCACTGTCAGGCCATTCCTCCACAGTTCTGCTTGAGAATTCCTCATTCAGGAACAACTGGAGCTGTGTAAAACTCACCGGGGGAACTGCCGGAATAGAAAACTGCCGGTTCATAAACAACAGAGGTGAGCTTTTCTTCATTCAGGATGGAGAGAGTGCAAGTATCATCAATTCTGATTTCATCAATCTTTATGACCCTGTGGCGTCCAGCATGGATGGTATAGAGTTTCATCTGTGTACAGGCGGGCAGTTTCTTGTCAGCGGATGTACTGTTGAAAATATAGACGGGGATTGCATAGACATGAATGCTTCTTCTGTCACCATAGAGAACACTTTTCTTTCCAGCTCTACAGACAAAGGATTTTCCATAGGAGCTCCCACAGGCGGCAGCGGCAGTGGTACTTTAGTTCAAATTGAGAACTGTGTGATCA
>JAGLQD010000554.1 GCA_023136985.1 Candidatus Sabulitectum sp.
AATGTTATATAAGTTTGGTTCCTAAAACAGATCGCATATGAGAACCGTGAGGCTGAATTCCGGAGTATGGCTGTAAGAAAGCTGAAGGCTTCTGCTGTTTTAACGACGATCCTTGCGTTCTTTCTGATTGTTTCCAGTTTCGTTGTTTAGCGGTGATCCAGATACAGATTCTCTACCCACCGAAATACCTGAATTCCATCCCGCTGCGCCGAGCTCCAGTGGTCCGGGTGTCTCAGTATCCAGTTAGATGCAGCATCCAGGTCAATGGTGCCCCATCCAGAGTGGAATCTGAAGGAAACTCTGAAGGAAACAACGGTAGTCTGGAGTAGGCCACCGCAGTATCGCTTAGCCAGCGGACTCTTTCTGTACACCAGTTGTAGCAGGTTCCCGAGAATTCCATCACCAGAGAGTCGCCTTCTATTCTGAAGATCTGAATACCATTTTCATAGAAGTTGCCAATGGGAGATCTCCAGGCACACAACAGTCTGTTTCCGTCCGGGCTTTGAACAGGAGGAGACACAGCAAAAGTTCTATAGCCGCTGTTGCAGTTGATAAGCAGAAATAAGGAATACTCGAATCCGAATATATCCACAGTGAAGTAATTTGCGTCAGGCAGATAGCCGCAAAGTTTGTGTACTGCATACATCGATGAAATGGAATTGCTGATACACAGGGTGTCTCCGGAGCTTAGTACAAAACACAAACTCTCCGGGTCAGGTCGGAATACCATGGCCGAATACTCTGACAGCAGACTGTCTTCCGAGGCAGTCATATCATTTTCCAGAGCAGTATTAGAGATACCGGCAGATTCAACTGCAAACACAGTTGCTAAAAGCAGAAGATAAGAGTTTTGATAAAGTTCCCCCTCTTTACTAAAATAAATTTCCTGCCTTTGAAACATATTCACTATACTATCCGTTAGTATAATGCATAAAGATTGACTTGACCTGTCGATTTAATTATTAGTCGTAACGGTTGAATATCTCTTTCGACCAGGTACTAACATATTTTTTAAAGGGGAGGATATTGTGAGGAAAACTTTAGTCGTTCTTTTGTTTGTCTGTGTGGCTGCATCCTTTGCAGGTATGCTTATGTTGAATAACAATACGGATGGTTACAATTTCACAGAAGTCTATTATGCCTTGACCGCATCCGATTCATGGGGCGAGAACCAGGCGAATAACGCTATTACTCCAGGAGATAAAGGCGTTTACAGAATAAATGAAGGTACCTACCATGTTCGAGTAGTGGATGAAGATGGCGATGAGTACATATTCTGGAATGTTGAAGTAGGCAGAAGCAGAACAAATCTGGATGTTGATCTTAGCAACCTTGGTGAGCAGAACATGAGCAGCAGCTCTGCCAGCACCGGCTTCAGCGGTGGGGCTCCTGCAACCATTACGATCAACAACAATCTTAGCAACTGGACAATCAGATACATCTACGGCAGTCTTGAGGGCGCATCATGGGGTGCTGATCGTCTTGGTTCCGGAGTAGTTCTTGAGCCAGGCCAGAGCATGACATTCACTGTGCCTTCCAACGCCTCCTACGATTTCAGATGCGTTGATGATGATGAAGACACCTATTCTATCTGGGGAATCCAGGTGGGAGAAGGCGGCTACACATGGAATGTTGATCTTTCCTATATCGACTGATCAGCAGATACATTCGAAAAGGGAGTCAGCAACAGCTGGCTCCCTTTTATATATTGAACGGGCTGCCTGGAGCCCACAATCAGCTGATTTCCTGAATAAGCAGCACCTCTTTAGACGAGCAGATAATTACAAGCTGAATCAGCTTGCAGGTGATCTTGCGGCTTTTCCTGTAGTTCAGCAACTGGGTCACAGCTTCCTGCTTGACCGAGTTGATTAAAGCTTCAAGTTTATCCGGGGCTGAAGGAAGATCCTCTGATCTGATGTGCTTCAGCTCTACCAGGTATTCGTAATTGGTAAGGTCTGTGGTGAAGTAGTTCTTTCTGAAAAAGAAGTCGGCATATCCCCGGTGCATCTCCGGTTCGCTCTCGATAAAGTAAAGAGGGGTTACATTAAGGTAAGCCAGCAGAAACATCTTGATGCTGTGCTCAAGCAGCACAAAGTCACGCAGTGAAGAGGCTGCAAAAAACTCGTCTAAAATGTAAGTGAACAGCTTCTGCCAGTCACCTTTGAAGGCTGTGTTAGAGAATTCCCTCTCTAAAAGATCTGTGTCTATTCTAAGTTTAAACTGTTCTGTCAGTGCTTGTCTGATATAACCGTAATGCATTGTTTTGATTACTTCATTAGGAATTGTCAGTAAATATTTTGAACCGAAATAGTGTTCTTTGATGGTCAGTAACCCAAGATAGTACAGGAATGATTTGAATTTGTCTTTTTCTACAATGTCACTGAGTGCAAAGCTGTGAATCAGAGTTGTATGGGTCTGTCCGGTTTCAATGATGTCTGCAAGGATTGAAAAGTTACCATTAAGCTTCTGCTCCTCTAAGATCAGATAGCGCAGTTTGCCGTAGTCGATTCTTACATTTTCATCAATGAGATTGCTGGGAATCTTTTTTTCCTGGGAGTAGTTATTGAAAAAGTAAAGGATCATATCAGAGTTGTAAACCTTTTCATCAACATTCTCACTGAAGCAGTAATTATTGTAGTTGTACTGCATAAGTTCAATAATTTCAGAGCGTTCTTCTTTCTTTACCACCTCTGCGCCTATGTAATAATCAAGCATCTCTTCAACTTCATTCTGGGTGAAACCAATCATGGAATTGAAGATAACTTTATTTGAAATATTGTCTCCAATATTCATCCCGCTTGTAACATCACTGAGCACCAG
>JAGLQD010000555.1 GCA_023136985.1 Candidatus Sabulitectum sp.
GCGGCTTCCTTTATGAGTTTTTCCTTGTCTTCAACATAACACCAGGTATCCTCGCCCCAGATACCGTCAAATCTCTCTTCAGGATATGGAATATCTGCAACATCACCAAGTTTAATCTCGATTCTGTCCGAAAACCCGTCTGCTTTAACTCTCTCAATTGATCTTTTCACCATGTGCGGAGTTGCATCAACACCGTACGCTTTTACACCGTAAACTCTTGAAAGGAATCTTACACCGCCGCCAACCGCACTGCAAAGATCGAGAACCTCGTCATCCTTTTTCCACCCGGCAGAATCTCCAAGAGCCTTCGAGCTGGCAAAACCTCCCACATGGATCTGCTCGCCCATGATCAGCTCCCATAAAGCCCCCTCAAAACCACTGTAAACTTCTTGAACATCACTGAGTTTCATCCCCGTTTTTTTCACGATACAGCCTCCCGATATTCAGACAACTGTCTGCTACTGGAATGTACCGCCTGGGGAACTGGAGAGAAGCAGGGAAACTTTCTTAAGAACCCGAGGCGGCGTGGAATTCAGACCGAACTCCAACGGCACCTGTCAGGTTCTAATGCTGATCAAAACACTGATCATGCAAGCTCTCCCTTCAGTTACCACGGACAGGAGATTTTCCTGATCCGTTTCGTGAATAATAATACATTACGGCAGTAGGGAATAGGGAGCAGAAATTCAGCCGGTTCTATTTCCGGTGGAAAGCGTTAGAAAATAGACAATGGAGGAAAGTAGAATGATCACAGGACCCGAAGGCAGATCGAGCCACCAGGAAACAAAAAGCCCTGCTACACTGAACAACAAACTGAAGACAGAAGCCAGCAGCATCATCTTACGCAGTGAACTGCTGAACTTCTCAGCTATGGCAGCAGGTATAGTGAGAAGAGCAATAACCATAATAAGACCGGTTACCTTCATAAGTACAATTGTTGTGAGAGCTGCCATTACAAGGAACAATCCCCGTATGAACCAGACTGGCACTCCCTGTATTCGTGTGAACTCCAGATCATACGATATCCCCACAAATTCCTTATACAAAAGCACTACAGAGCCCAGAACAACCAGATCCAGAGTTGCTGTTAGATAAATATCCGTCTTCGATACCGACATGATACTTCCGAAAAGCCAGCTCATCAGATCCGCTGAGTATGTTCCGGAAATTTTTATGAACACAAGACCTGCAGCCATTCCTGTGGCCCACAAAGCAGCCATAGCCGTATCTGACCCCAGTTTGTTCCGGTCTGAAAGAGCGCTAATTCCAAGAGCGGATCCCACTGCAAATAAAGTAGCGCCAATCATGGGATGAATTCCAACCAGATATGCCAGGCCCAGTCCTCCGAATGATGCGTGGGCAATGCTTCCTGTAAAGGAAGACATGCGATTAACAGTGATCAGACTGCCTACCACTCCGCAGGCAACAGAAGCAAGAACCGTTAGAATAAATGCGTTCTGCATGAATGTGTAACTGAACATCTCAGCCATGGTCTCTGTCCTCTCTGGCTCCTATAACCCGGTGTGGAACGCCGTGAGCGACCAGTTCAAACGGGCATCCATAGGCTTGTGCAACATCCTTTTCTGATATGGTTTCTCCATGGCTCACCAGATGCTTATTGATGCATGCTATGCTTTTTACATGAGATGACACTGCTCCGACATCGTGTGTTACCAGCACAATTCCCATTCTGCTGTTCAGATTGGAAAGGAGGTTGTAGAAACTATGTTGAGTCTCTGAGTCAACGCTGGCAACCGGTTCATCAAGCAGGAGCAGTTCAG
>JAGLQD010000556.1 GCA_023136985.1 Candidatus Sabulitectum sp.
TTGTGGTGCCACTCGGAATCGAACCAAGGACACACGGATTTTCAGTCCGTTGCTCTACCTACTGAGCTATCTCGGCACCGGAGGCAGTAATTTAAGCGGTTTTCGGCAATCGGTCAACCCCTTAAACAGAAGCGGATACACAATAAGTAATTAGCTGCTTCGCCCTGAAACTTCTTCGAAAAACTCAGGCCCTACACCGCAAACAGGACAGACCCAGTCAGCTGGAAGATCCTCTGAAGATGTGGCCTTCTCAGGATCATCCGATGACTTGTCAACCCGCTTCCCATCATACACATAGCTGCATGCCTGACATTCCCATACCATTATTTCACCTCAGTCTCTGTCTGCAAAAGAACGAAGGGTCTCTCCACACCGGCTCTCAGCCTTGTTGTGGTAAACATAACGCAGTTCCTGCCGGCATTGCTGGAAAAGGAATCAAACAAAGCCTTATCCATGGATACATTGCCAATGCCGTGAAGAAGAATCAGTGAAAGGGGAAGCTCTTCAGTGCCTGTAAGTATCACTCCCGGCTCTTCCCCCAGGAATTCAACCAGATCACCACCTTCCATGGAAGGAGCGATTATGCCTGCAACTCCTGCTTCAACCGCCTTTGCAAGACAGGACAAGTTCAGGGGTTTGTCAATAAGAACAACAGCACCCTTTTCCAGAGAGCGAACTTTAAGTCTGCCCCACCGCAGCTTTCCAAATCCGGCAATTCCGGGAACTACAAGTCCCCTGGATCTTACCACGGCAGACATGACTGGATCAACAGCTGTGACCAATCCTCGCATGGGTGACTGTATATCCACAGGCTCCAGGATGTACTGAATGGTTACTATGCCTGTTTTCCTGTCTATTTCAAGTACTGTACCAGTTCCAGGCGATTCAACCCTCTTAAGCCTGTCGCCTATGGCAATTGTCTGAGAGTATTCAACAAAATCACCCACACGCACCTTCATGTTGGCGGTAATTCTTTTGGGTTTCAAACCAAGCAGCCTGGCCACATTCACATAGTGGGGTTTGCCGTCATAATCCTGTATCTCTCTTAGAATTATCATTCCCGGAGAAACAATAGAGTGAACAATTCCACGAACAGGGCTTCGCATTGAACTCCTGAACCCGGTGATGCTGTTACCCATGGCGAGAGCAAAGACCTCGCTGTTCAATTTGACTTTATCCCCGACCCTTACCTTGATCCCACTCATGACTGTCTCATCGGATACTTCATGATTGTCGTACCCCACATGCCCTCGAACATCTACAAAGTAAACTCTTGGCGGCACCAGTCTGTTAGTTCCAAGAACATCACCGGGAACCACTGAATCACCCTTCTTAACCAGCATCTCTCCGGCAAAAGCAAGGCTGAATTCCCTGATTATCTCTCTCTCCGTGATTTCCCGGACAGGATACGAAGGCAGGGCAGGCAGTTCAGTGAATTCCGCCGGCTCCTCCAGAAAGTCCATGGGAAGAAGCTCATCTCCAAAACGACAGTCAATAAGCAATGGTACATCATCATCAGGCAGAGCAACCCCTGGAATACTCACCCCGCGACAGCTGCCTAAGGAACGGCGCATAAATAACTTCAC
>JAGLQD010000557.1 GCA_023136985.1 Candidatus Sabulitectum sp.
GTAGGCATCAATAGCACTGGAAGTGGTTCCAATAGTTTCTGTTGTTGCAACATGAACCTCGTAACCCTTTTCACGCTTCCACTGAATAAGGTCGCTGGCAAGAGCTACAGCTTCCTCCGGGCCGATAACAAGGTAGGAACCATCAACAACAGCATCTGTAAGCTGTAGACCCAGCACATCACTGTAAATTGGGATGTAGCTTCTTGTGGTGCCTGATGAATTTCTAAAAAGCTCGTTCTCTCCCTGGGAGGAGCCACTTACAAGCCTGACTCTTACACTTGTTGTAATAGTAGTTTCCCCGGTAACAGGGTTAACTGATACAGGGTTGAATCTTACCCATGCTACGCGGATATCACGGAGTATGGAAACACTCTCAATAACAACCGGGCTGGATGGATAAGCCTGTGGAGTGCTGAAAACATCTTCGTTGACCTTCAACGGAAGAGTGTTGCCGTTTCTGTCCATGAAAGGCTGCATAGGAAGAACATTGTAGTTACCCAGCACTGATGTTTCTGAACTGACTATCTCGATGGAGATATCTCCTGTATTGGGGATCTGAACCATTCTTCTGATGCAGGGTAAGTCCGGTGTTCCAACTTCAGCACCGTAACCGCCACCGGGGATCCTGAATGTAACTCCGCTGCCGTAGCCTGCAAGAAAACCATCAATTGTTTCAAGTGCAGTAAGATTAAACTCTACCACAGGTCCGCCATCAGTTCCCATGAACTCGGCAGTTTCAACCGCCTGTGATGCACGGTAAACCGTACCAGCAAATGCTGATACAGCAAGAATCATAAGAACGCCAATCACTCTGATCATCATTACCTCCTGTATATATATATGACAAGGTTTGCCTTACTCTAAAGACAAACCCTGCTCAAGTCAATGGTTCCCGGTCAGTTTCCTGAAAACTGACCGGGAATATTTGATCATGTTATAAGAAGGCCTTTGGCCAGCATAACCATTGGGTTGAAGGTAGCAAAATCCGCCTGGTGTATCAAGACAGTTTCCACCCTCTGAGGCCTGCCTTCACCTTCTTTTGCATGACATCCGATCATGTTGATAATTTCTTCGGGAAGCCCGGCTTTTGCAGCAAGGATCGCACCGGAGATGGGATGCCTTGCGCACTTGCCGCTGTAGCTCTTCCGATGCTCTCCGTCAGCATGCTCTATTTCAAGCAGCTTGCCCACATCATGAAGAAGA
>JAGLQD010000558.1 GCA_023136985.1 Candidatus Sabulitectum sp.
TGGATCAGGAATTGCAGCATTCTACATATATGATCTGAGCGGTCGACTTGTGTCAGTTCCTTTCCAGGCGAGCCTTAACAACCTGCAGACCTTGTCTGTGGATACCTCCGAATTCCCTACAGGTATCTATATCCTGAGGCTCTTGCAGGAACAGAATGTAACATCGGTACTGGTATCAGTAATCAGGTAGAAAATCATGGCTCTAGAGCAAACCCCGAATGGGTACTCTTTAATTTATCTAAAAAAAGGAAGGAAAATTAAAGAAACAAATTAAAGAAGATTATTCTTGCTGTACCATAAACCATTGACACAGGAACAGATAATCAATAATTTGCATTAACTTGAATTTCATTCCAGACCTTTTTGAATTCAGTTTTGGAAAGATCGGATTCAGCCTGCTTTTCTGTAAACATTACTCCGGTGATTTCGTAAGTGTTTAACCGGCTATGCATTTTGCCTGGCATGGACAGACCCATTGCCGTTGAAGAGTATAGAATGAAGATTACTTCTCGAGCATTGCAATGGCTGCTTCAAATACCTCCGGCTCAGGCAGTTTGATCTCAACAGATGTAGCCCTGCTTCCTCTGCAGGTTCTTGCCCTTGGTTTCAAAACTTTTAAAGGCCATGCGAGGTTTTCATCTTCCGGCTGATACTTTGCAGCAAAGCTCAGATTCATGATCTGCCTGAGATACCACAATGAGGATAACCGCTGGAACTTCTCGTCAGCTTCGTAAATCTTCTGTTCCCGGGTGAACATGTTACCCAGTTTTGCGTTGTAGTCAACCATGAGTTTTTTCAGAATGCTTATGTAAATTCTGTCCAGGCTCTTGAAAATATCAAGATATGAGTCTTTGGTGCTGTCTGTTGCCATTGTCGTGGCAGCAAGCAAATTGGAGAATGCGATCTGCAAAGCATGGAACCCCGGATACTTTACATCAGCAAGAGGCAGTTTCAATCCTATATCCCCGGCGGTCTTCTCTCCATTAAATACAGCCATTGCCTCTTCCAGCTGGTTCTTTACAGCAGAAGTTTTAAGGTTTACCGTTAGACCGGTTTCGGGTATCACTTCTGAAAGGAGTTTGTAGAAAGCAGCTGCCCTTGCTGGGAATTCCTTTATGTCGTACCAGAAGATGTTCTGTGGGCCGATTCCCTTCACCATACCGTAAAACATCAAACCTATAGTGAATTTACCGGTGGTTCCGTTAAAATTCCATTCAAGGCCTGTGGAGCCGTTGAATGGCTCAAATTCAACAATGTCTGAGTAATTTATAGTTTTTTCCTTTTTCAGCTTGGAGAAACCGCCATTGGATTTGAAACTGATAAATCTGTCAGGGGTGAATATTTCTCCACTGCCTCCAAACATCTTCTTCTCAATAACGGCAAAAGGCTGTTCTCTAAGATGATTTCCCAGATTAAGCAGAATCGAGACTTTCTCACCGTAGCTGTCCACAGCAATCGGCATCTCGGATAAGGTATTCAATTTAATCTTCATATGCCCCCTGTAATTTAATGTTTCTTATTTTACCTGCGTCTGCATTTTTAAATCTGTTGTAAAAGAATAAAGTCACAGGTATACCTGCGTCAATATCCAATGGTTAATCTCTGTATCCGTTGCTGTTGACTGCGTTACTATGACAATGTATTTTCTCTTCCAGACACATGATCGATTGAAACAGCAGCATTTAGCAGGTTTTTCGTTTGGGTACAAAAGAATCTGTTCTGTGCATAACAGGGGGGAAGAATAGAAATGATAAGGAATCTTGCACTCATTCTTGCAGTGGCTCTTATGGCTTCTATGGGCTGCGGCGAGGCACCAGCCACTGAAGAAACCGCCGAAGAACCGGTTGAAGAGATCTTTGAGGAAATAGTTGTTATTTCACCAATTGCAGATCCAGGCACACTTACATATTACCGTGATCAGACTGGTGAAGTCCTCTATATTGAGGTTACCGGAGATGAAACAGGATCTGTCTGGGGAACCGATATTTACACAGATGACTCTTATCTTGCCGCTGCAGCAGTTCATGCAGG
>JAGLQD010000559.1 GCA_023136985.1 Candidatus Sabulitectum sp.
GACAAAGGCAGGCCTCATAAGTGTTCAAAATTTTATTACTCTTTACCATTGTTTCAGAATTACCAAGGTAATGATAATGTCCCATTGCATCAATCACAAGGGGTTACTTGAGTATCAATAATTATGCTCGGATTATTTGTCCGGAATAGAAGCACGTTAATGCTATTTTCTACTCAGTGGATTCTATGCACGGGAAAAGTGATTGTCGTCCATAGATATCTTTGGTATAGACTTGACCAGCATACGCCAATGGCGTATGTTCAGTTCATGAGATTCATAGAAACACAAATATTTACGAAGCAGGTTCAGAAGCTGCTTACTGATGATAGTTACCGTATGCTTCAGTCTGCTTTGATGTTTAAACCTGATGCAGCTCCCATAATTGCCGGAAGTGGTGGATTGCGTAAAATGAGATGGAATTTGCCTGGTTCCGGAAAAAGAGGATCTTTGCGACTGCTCTACTATTGGGATCCTCCAGAGGATATTTACATGATCCTCATTTACAAGAAAACGAAGCAAGACAGTATAACTCCTGCTCAACTGAGAACACTTAAGAAATTGGTTAAGGAGAACTTGATATGAGAAGCGAAGATTTTGACCTGCTGGTCACCAGCATTGAAGAGGCCGGTGATATTAAGGCTGGACGTAAGAAGCCAGCTCGTGTTTTTGAGATGAATCCACCTGAGATTAAGCAAATTCGAAGTACACTTCATGTTTCTCAACGTGAATTTGCCTTGATGATTGGCGTAAGTATACGGACTCTTCAGAATTGGGAACAAGGCAGAAGGAAACCGGAAGGTCCAGCTAAAGCATTGTTACGAATAGCATCAAAGAATCCCAATGCTGTTCTTGAGGCTCTTCACGCTAAATAGGTGGATATAGTTACGAATTTCCCTACAGCAATGCACAACACAATTATCGTCCGTGGGTCTAATATTTCCGGGTCGCTCCGGTGTTCATTTCACTTTTGAACGCTTCAAATCAGCAGACAGCGAAAAGCAGTTTATTGGAATTATAGCCGCTGTTCTGTTGCATTTGATTGTTGTAGAAATTTTTTGCCTTTTATCAGGTTCACAGGCTACTTCTGTAATCATAGTACCCAATGGCAGATTGTACAAGGGTAATATTGTATGAAGAATTTGGAGAGCTTGCGAAGCATCATCGATCATTTGCCCTGAATAGTGCTTGGGTATTTGTTCGGATCACACTTCTCAATGGTAATTATCTCCACTTAAGGGAATAGGCATACCATCTGGATAATTATCGTCACTATATCTTTGATCGGAGAATCACCGGGCGTGCGAAGCATCACGGAGCATTCGCCCGGAATAGTGCTCGAATATTTGTTCGGAATCTCAGCTCGCCCCTTCAAACACTATGTATCCTACATTGGACAACACTCCCAAATATTAACTCCCAAAGACCTACCGAAGCCCATTGATCTATGCCAGGAAGCTAAATGAAGAGCTGGCTCGGGATAGTCTAACCGGGAAACAGATGGTAGCAAGACACGGGCTAACATCAGACAGAATAGCCCAGTGGTGTCTCTCCTGAAGCTATGACGGAGACTCAGGAAGAGATTTCGGCATTCGGAGACCACTGGGACAGATAAATAGTAACTGAACGCTCTCTCCAAAGATTGATATTATCTATTTTAGGTATATAGCTATGTTTGTTTGGTATTCACGCCCAAATTAGGCAAAAATCATTATATATTTAGATGCACCCTAGACAATACAAGATATGTTTTATAGATTCTCTTTACCCCAAAGGAGATAAACCATGAACATTCTTCGATTCGGAATAGAGAATTACGGCTGTTTCCGCGACTATACAGAGATTAGCTTTGTGTCTACTTCACAGAAGGATGAACCAAGTTACCGTATACATAGCTCAAACGTTGATCTATCATATGGAATTCTGCCCGTTGTCGGCGTGTTCGGACCAAATGCATCTGGAAAGTCAAGCCTATTGGAGTCATTGCACTCTTTTCGGAATCATGTGAAATTCTCCTTCCAGCTCGATCCAGATGACAATATACCTTGGACACCGTGGCGGTTGAACAAGAGCCCCAATGCAAAGCCAACTACCTACTGCATGGACTTCATCTTTAATGGTAGTCGTTACCAGTATGGATTCACTCATGACTCCAAGCAATTCCATAAAGAATGGTTACATCGATGGCCAAAAGGGAAGATACAGACCTTGTTCGAGAGGGACACCCAAGAGGATAATCCCTGGTACTTTGGTCCTTCTCTAAAAGGCGAGAAGGTGTCGATATCTAGCAACACTGGCCCGAATAGCCTTTTTTTATCTGCTGCTGCTCACAACAATCATAAAGAGCTTCTTGCAATTCATGGAATTCTTTCCAACAGCATTAGGAAGACATCCGAGATTGAGTTATCTGGCTATCCTCTGTTCAAAGAGAATGATCCGATTCTTGATCCTGATAATGAAGAATTGGTGAATGAGCTTCTTGGTGCATTTGATTTGGGTGCTGTGGGCTTCAGGCCTGAGGAAGTACCACCAATGGGATTGTTACCTAAAGCCTTAGCAGAGATTTTAAAACCTGATGCTCTTGAGTCTCTCGCTGGCAAGAGTGATGATGAGAGTAAGTTCTATCGACTAATTCTAGAAAGAGAGGACGAAGAAGGCCACAAGTGGTCACTACCTCCGTACTCTGAGAGTCGCGGTACCAACATTCTTCTCATGCGTATCAATGACCTGTTGTGTTTAGACGGAGGCATATTGATTATTGACGAGATAGATACTAGCCTTCATCAAGAAATGTGTTTTGCGATTCTAGATCAATTCACAAATGAAGCCACCAATAAAGCCCATATACAAATGTTGTTCTCCACACACTCTGTTAATCTCATGTCACATCTTCGTAGGGATGAAGTGGTTCTCGTTGAGAAAGACCTTAGTGGTACGTCATCTGTAACATGTCTAGCTGATTTCAAGGGGATACGCAGTCGTGATAAACTTAGAGACCTGTATGAAGACGGTCGGCTAGGCGGCGTTCCAATAATCAGCACCATTCATGGGCTTCTTAAGAACAATGTCTAGAAGAAAACACTGCGATCGATCGCTCAATAGAAATCGTCCGTCTCTGGATCTTAATACTCTACACTGGATATTCTGTGAAGGGGCTACCGAAAAAGACTGTTTGACTAGACTTCGCAGACATTGGCACCTTCCAAGTATTCGGATCAAGGTTGTTGGTGAAGTTGGTACTCCTTGGACTGTTGTAGATGAAGCAGTGAAGAAACGTGATGAACTTCGGAGAAAGAGACAAACAGGCTATACGATCCATGTTGTCTTTGATAGAGATGAGCATCCACGGTTCAATGGTGCAGTTGCTCGAGCACGCGACCTTGGCTTCACTATGGGAGTATCAGTACCATGCATCGAATTATGGGGAATACTTCTTCATCAGGATCACACTGCCCCTATTGATCGTCACAGAGCTCAACACTTGCTTCGAGACTTACATCCAGGCTATGACCACAATAGAAACCCATACCTCGATCCAGAAACTGTATTGAATGGTCTTGAAGATGCCCATAGGAGATCAGAAACTCTTTCGAAAAGAGCTAGTGATGCAGGGGTTGAATTCTATAATCCAACTACTAGTTTCAGCAAGGTTATATTAGCCATAAGGCCTTAGACATCATGTAATTGCGGTATTATACAATTTTCTGATTCGGTTGTTTTCACTTGTCTACCTATACATGCTCCTTGGGCCAAAGGAACCTTATTGCCACCATGAGCTAGCATTGAAGCATGACCCTCAATGTAAATGGGTGGATAGACGATCCATTCCTCAGGAGGTTATACTGATTCGAAACAGGAAATGCTTCGCGCCAATGGTAATTATCTTCACTCAAGGGAATAGGCATACCATCTGAATAATTATCGTCACTATCTTTTTGATCGGAGAATCACGGGTGGGTGAAGCATCAACTGAGCATTTGTCCGGGTATAAAAAGGATTAACAGAGCCTGTACAAGTCTCTACAACGCTTGGCATAACTTGCACAGTTATGACAGTAACTAGTTGGCACGCAAGGGACTGCGACAAGTTCATGCCATTGTTGGGATTTTTCGTTGCCTTGTGTCCGTTTTACTTTACCTGAGAATGATAATGCTCAATTATGTTAGTCACAAGGTTTGCTGGAGTATCATTCGGAATTTGCCTTGATACATGAATCAGCCGGGGTGTCCAGTTTCATTTTTTGTTCGGAATCTAAGCTCTCAAGGATAATTATCTTCACAGTATGCGATAGGCCGCCCAGTAGACAATTGTCGTCATGATTCTTTTTGTTTTGAGAATCACCATAGGTTGCAAAAATCCTTGTCTCTATTTGCCCGGGGAATTAGCAGAGCATCCCGAATTCATTATGTCTTAATATGCGGTTTGGGATTGATGAAAATACTCGCAAAATCACAGACCCTACTGTAAATATTCGACCGGCGAGAGTGGAAACATTACCATGCAAGTTTGCCCGGAATCGGTGGCAAGTTTGATCCGGATTATGCACCTGGCGAGGGAAGGGGGTACCAGTAAACAGTTCATGGTTTCAATCAC
>JAGLQD010000056.1 GCA_023136985.1 Candidatus Sabulitectum sp.
CGTGACTGAACTCCGCCTCGGAATGGCAGGAAATGTAGGATTCAATTTGCTGCCAGTACCCGTCATCATCTCTGATCCTCTTGCACGAAGAGCAGATAGGCAGCATGCCGCTAAGGGTTCTTACTCTGGCCATTGCTTCCAGCAGTTGAGTATTCGTGGTGGTCAGCTCATCATTCTTATTTGCTATTATTTCTTTTTCCCTCTGACTGGCCCTTATTTCCATTGCTATTTTGAGTTTTGAAATTGTTTCACTCCTGCGAGTTACCAGACGCACTTCTTCCATATTGAGGTACTCGCATAGAGCTGAATATGCCTTCTCAAATTCACCTGTGTCCCTGAGAGCTTTTGATTCTACCCGCTTGAGCTGAGCTCGAATTTCATAAAACCCTTCAAAAAGATCAAACACTTTCTCAGCTCTTTTAACTGTCATTATTGTTTCATCAGGTAATCCTGTTTCCAGTAGCGCTTCTGCCAGTCGGAGAAGAAGAGAGGCCATTGAAGACGGCCACCGGGATTCATTTGCAGTTTCCAGTGCTGTCCGGCATAAATGAATGGCTTCTTCCGGGCGATTTGCTTTTGTTAGAGCGCTGGATAGTTTGCTGTAGGAAAGAAGCAGCTCTCTTTCCACACCGAGTTCTTTTCGGAGCTCAAGGGCAATTTTATGATTGGTGATTGATTCTTCTATGTCGCCCATCTCAAGATTTATCTCAGCAGTTTCTGATCTGGAGAAAGCAATCCCTCTTTTGTTACGATGCTTCTTAAAAACTGCTTCTGCAAGGGCGATCTTTTCCAGTGCCTCTTTATGTTCTTTTCTTGCAACCAGAAGAGATGCGATATTCAGCAGAATCCTTGCTTTTTCCTGCTCAAGGTCATTCTTTTCTGCAAGTTCAAGAGCCTGCAGATTGATCTTGTATGCTCCTGCGTGGTCTCCCAGGTAATGAAGCAGAACTCCGCAATTTGAGTACACAGGAACTGCTTCCTCAATTTTGCCTATGGTCAGGAAAAGCTCTGCCGAAACATGACTGTTCTCAAGAGATCTTCTGAAGTCTCCGGTTTTGTTATAGATATTGGCCAGCAATCTGTAAAACAGTGCTTTCTCGTATACCAGTCCGGAAGTTTGTTCAAGCACTTGTAAAGCTTTGATACATGTGGTTTCCGCAAGTGAATTATCATTTTCACGATATACTTTCAAAGCACTCTGATACATCTCTGAGGTAACATCCTGAAGCTTGTCCATTGCAGGCTTCACAATCAGTCCTTACTCAGGGGTTGCTGGCGGGAAATAACTAACCAGAAAAGAGCATATCCCCAGGAAATTCTTTTCCAGCCTGTAAGGTATCTCAGGTTCAACAGTGTAGGTATTCTGCTGCCCATTTTCAGACGGATAAGGATATCTTCCCTCTGGTATTTTTTCACCTGAAGAGAGTTAATGATCTCTCCCGGTACAGGGGCTCCAAGTTCAGAAGATGCTGTGAGAAGAGTTGAAGCGATTGCAGGCCCCAGTTTTGTACCGAAGGCATTTCGCAGAAATATGTCCCATGTACCGGCGTCGGTAACTTTGCTGCAAAGCAAACAGATATCAACCCACCACACAGGTCTTATTGAAATGTTTGTAAGCATGTGGATAATTACAAGCAGCAGGGCATTGTGCCATGCAAAACCCATTAAACCCGGTTCAAGCAATCTGCCGTTATCAAACAGATCAAATGGAAGTTTGCCGGGAAATGTTGCCGGGAAGTAGAAAATATGTGAATGAAGTTCTGCCATGATCCCATGCTTGTACATTTTCATTTCAGAGACAATGCCGGAGGTGAAAACACCGTCACCGGGTGATCCTTTTGACCAGCCGGCCTTTTTAAAAATTCTCATGATCTTCTGACGATTCTTTTCTTCTATAAACAAGTCAGCATCGCACATGGGTCTGCCGCCGGGAAAGGGGTAGATGCTTCTTGCAAGATCAAAACCCTTCATCGCCCAGACAGTTATTCCCTCTTCTGCTATTCTTTTCAGAACCGTGCGTACAATCTGTTCCTGGCGGAACCAGATAGCACCGGCAGAAAGGCTGACTTGCTGTTTTCCGGTTTCACGGGACAACAGTGGAGTAAGATCATGTCTGCCACCAGGGTCAGGGCCTGTATAACCGCCACTAACCGCACCATCCAGCAGCCACTTGCAGGCCTCTTTCGTGATCAAATCAGGCTGATAAGATATTTTCATGTTAACCAATGGATACTTCAGAGAGAACAATAATACAACCCTTCCAGAATCCCAGTATTGGTTCTGTTTAATTTGTCTTTTAGATTAGCATCAGGTTTGATCTTTCTGGATTACGCAAAGCATCATCTTACTGTAACTGATAACAAAAGCCTTGGAGATATCCAACACAAACCAGATGAATCAACAAGCAGCAGCAGGTGGATCACTTGAACCTGGTATTTTCTTTGCATAATGCAGTTGTTGAACCCCTGTCCAACACAATCTTTCGGCATTGACCGCTGGCATAGAATATTCTATCATCTCTAAATAATTCTTTCTTAGATAATGTCGGTATAGCAAGAGGAAGGGAACTGTTCCAGAATGGGAATGCCAGCTTTATCCACCTTGGGGGAATCCAGGAAAACACTCGCCCTGATGGGTGCTATATGCGTTTCTTTTCTTGTTCTTATCTGGCTTTTTATTCCAAGCATTTCAAGTCAGGCAGATGAGTCCTTTCTCACCCCTGAGGAAAGAGCCTGGCTGGATGAGAACCCAGACAAATTAACTCTTTTCTACAATCCTGATTTTCCGCCAATTGAGTTTGCCGATGAAAACGGCGATTTCACAGGGCTTGGAGCGGATGTAATCGTTGCTGTGGAAGAACGACTCGGAATTCAATTTGTTAAGCAATCATGTAACGACTGGAGTATGCATCTGCAAGCTCTTAAAGAAGGACAATGTGCTGTTGCACCAACTATTGTTCGCACTGATGAGAGGGAAAGCTATTCTTTCTTCACTGTACCGTATGCTCGAGTGCCTGTTGTTATCATTACAACCGGTTCCCAAACTGGGTCATACACACTCGATAGTCTGGTGGGACTGAGGGTAGCAGTTGTTTCCGGGTATGCTACAGAAGATTATGTAAGAGAATCTGCAGATGGTTCTTTAGCTGTTTTCCCCATGTGGAATGTTCTGGAAGCATTGCATGCAGTTGCCTTTGGTGAAATGGATGCATTCGTGGGAAACATGGCAGTCGCAGCTTATTATGCGAATCAAGAAGGGTTGTCTAACCTCCGTGTAGCTGGCATCACTGAACACTTTTTTGAATGGAGTATCGGTGTCAGCAGAGAGTATCCTCTTCTTTTCAGTGCGGTGCAGAAAGCTCTTGACAACATTTCCGATGAACAGCTGAATTCCTTCCACGACAAGTGGATATCGATGCAATCAAATCAGAAGCTTAGCCCCCGTTTACTTCAATCTTTGCGAATCGGTACTCTCTTTGTTGCAACTCTGCTTGTTTCTCTGTTTATTATTTCGCTGTATCTGAAGAAAAGATTGAATGAGAAGATAAGCAGTCTGGAGAATGCTCAGGAAACACTGATCGAGCAAGCAAATAGACTGCAGCACTCTGAGAAGATGGAAGCTCTCGGCACCCTTTCAGGTGGCGTCGCCCATGATTTCAATAACATCCTTCAAGTGATAGAGGGGTACGCACAACTACTTCTGAAAAGGAATCTTCAGTCTGATATCAACCTTGAGGAGCTGGAGCACATAGTTGCAGCAAGCAGAAGGGCAGCAGCCCTGATTACAAAGCTTATGGCCTTTAGCAGGAATATTGAACTTGAAAAGGTTGCAACAGATATCAATGGTGAAGTGACTACTGCAGTAGACATACTAAAGCATACAATTCCACGAATGGTTGAGATAAAACTGAATCTTGAAGAAAATCTGATGCCGGTGCTGGCCGACCCGGTACACCTGGAACAGATCATCTTCAATCTTGCAAACAATGCAGCTGATGCAATGCCGGATGGAGGTGAGCTTACTATTTCCACCTTCAAAATTATTCTGGATAATCATATTTTGCCCGAGGCAGGTGAAGAGATATCCGGCTCATTTGTAGCTTTTTCGATAGAGGATACCGGTTGCGGAATGAGCAAAGAACTGCAGACAAAAATGTTTAATCCATTTTTCACAACCAAGGAGCAAGGCAAGGGAACAGGTCTTGGCCTGGCCTCTGTGTATGGAATGGTTAAAAGCCTTCAAGGCGCTATTAACTGCACTAGTTTGGAAGGTGTAGGAACAACTTTCCAGATACTTCTACCGGCTGCATCAGCTGAAGAATTGCCTCTACCCCATGCGCAGGCACTCGAGCCGAGGCCTTCGGAGGGCGGGGAAACCATTCTTGTGGTAGACGATGAGCCGCTTATATGTCAGCAGTCAAAAGAGTTTCTGGAATTGCTTGGATACGTTGTATACACCGCTGAAACCGGCGAGGAGGCACTGGAAGTCTTCTCGGGTCTGGAGAAAGTTGATCTTGTTCTCCTGGATCTAAACATGCCGGGTATGGGCGGATACAGATGTCTTCAGGAACTGCTCCGACTCAATCCATCAACAAAGGTACTTATACTCAGCGGCCATTCAGAGTTCGACGTGAATAGAGATAAACTTACAGAGAAAGCCATGGGATTTGTCCGTAAGCCTTATCGTCTCAATGAACTCGCATTAAAAATGAGAGAATCTCTCTCTTCTTCCTCAAGTAGAGATGAAGCTATTGGCTAGAACACGTTTTCCATCTGTTCGATTAAGAGAATTTCAGGCAGAATAACTTATCTCAGGGACAAATTGAACAAATATTACAAGCGACAAAATCCCCTGTATTGGTTCTGTTTAATTTGTCTTTTAGATTAGCATCATGAAAGACAAACCGGAAAAAAGAAAAATAATGATTGGCAGAGCGGTATCGCTTGTCTGGAAGAGCAGCAGGGGTTTAACTGTTGCCAACTTGATCCTTACTGTAATTCAGGGATTGCTTCCTCTGATTCCTCTGTATCTTATGAAACTGCTCATAGATTCCATAGAAGCAATCATTAATGGAAGCAGTACGGAATCTTTTCAATATACCGGTTATGTCATTGCCTTCATGGGTGGCACAGCACTGCTTTCTGCTCTTGTTAAAGCAATTGCAGGAATAGTAGAGCAGACTCAGGCCAGAGTAGTAACAGATTACATGCAGGATATTCTTCACAAGAAATCAATTGAAGTAGATCTTACTTATTATGAAGACTCGAAATTTTATGATACCATGCACAGAGCCCAGGGGGAGGCACCTTACAGACCCACAAGCATTGTTAACGGTTTGATAAGAACAGTTCAAAGCAGCATATCACTGCTGGCAATGATTGGTCTTCTGCTTTCCTTCCACTGGATAGTAGCTGTGGTTCTTCTTGCTGCTGCTCTTCCAGGTGTATTTGTAAAACTCAAGTTCTCCATGGTGAATTGGAAGTGGCAGCGCAAACGAACGGAAACAGAGCGTAAAGCATGGTATAAGCACTGGCTGCTGACTTCGGTGAACCATGCGAAAGAACTTCGTCTGTTCGGGCTGGGGGAATACCTCAGAGTAAAATATCTTGATCTCAGAATTATCCTAAGAAAAGAAGTTCTTGGCATTGCAAAACGCAGAGCTGCTTCAGATTTCGGTACTCAGGCCATAGCAACCATTCTTATCTACGGTTCTCTTGCTTTTATTGCAAAGCAGGCCTACGCAGGGTTAATTACAATCGGTGGAATGGTCATGTACTTTCAGGCATTTCAGAGAGGTTTAGGTTTTCTTAAAGGGCTTCTAGGCAGTATTGCAGGGCTTTATGAAGGCAATCTTTTTCTCTCTAACCTTTTTGATTTTCTCGATATCAAACCGGAAATCACTGATCCTGATTCTCCAAAACTTTATCCTCCATATGTAAGTCAGGGAATTGAATTCAACCATGTAGATTTCATTTATTCATCCGGCACTAAGAAAGTGCTGGATGATGTTTCGCTGAAGATAAATCCCGGAGAAATGCTGGCACTGGTAGGAGAGAATGGTTCAGGAAAAACAACCTTCGTAAAACTTCTATGCCGTCTATATGACCCGATTTCAGGCCAGATAACCATAGACAACACATGTATCAAAGATTTCAAAGTCAGTGATCACAGAGGCAACATCGGTGTGATCTTTCAAGATTACGCCAAGTATCATCTTACAGTAAATGATAACATCAGCCTTGGTGATATTCAGCATGAGCCAGATGAATCGCGAATTCATCAAGCTGCAGAAGCTGCTGGAGCAGCCACTTTAATAAATGAGCTTCCTGATGGTTACAACACCGTTCTAGGCAGATCCTTTAAAGGAGGCCAGGAGCTGTCCATAGGGCAGTGGCAGAAGATTGCTCTTGCAAGAGCATTTATCAGAAACGCTCCCATCGTTATTCTTGATGAGCCAACAAGTGCCCTGGACGCCAAAGCAGAACAAGCCGTATTCGACAAGTTCAGAGAAATAGTTAAAGACAAAACTGCTGTAATCATTTCTCACAGATTCTCCACAGTAAGAATGGCCGACAAAATAGCTGTAATGCACGAAGGCAGAATCATCGAACACGGCACCCATGATGAACTCATGGCCTTAAACGGCAAGTACAAAGAGATGTACACAATTCAGGCAGGCGCTTACAGCTGAAGCTCTCCATTCTTCAAAAAAACCACCAGGTCATAGGGTTTTATAAGAACAAGAATTTTACGCGAAGAACACCATTTGCCAATACTTTTATCATTACAGACCAGTCGAACCACAGAATCAGCGTCAGTTTCAACATGCATAGTTTCAATTGAAGGTCTCCAGAATAACCGAACAACCCGAGACCAGCGAAGACCAGCCCAGCCCCACCTAGCAACAACTCTGCAAACTCCTGATTTTGAAATCACAACAGCTCTAACCCTACCACAAAAACCACCGGTAACAGGTTTAACAGGTTTACCTTTACGCTTGTAAGCCACTGCTTTACCCAGCACTCTAGAGAACGCAACATTTTCTATCTGATCAGACGGATTGTTATCACCGTGAGTTAAAACAAAAGATGAGCCAACTTCTACTATTCGGTGAATAATATCGACACCACCAGCATCTTCACTGGAGAATACAATCACATCACCTGCAGCAAGATCAGAGACAGAATCCGTTTTGAAATAGATGCAATCTCCTGGACGAAAAGTGAATCGCATGCTTCGCCCGTGATAGAATCTGAACAAAGAGGTATCTAATGATCCAGACATTTCAGGATCGCCTCCTGGTCTATGTAATCTTTGGGGAATTTCATAAGGTAAACCGGGGCAGAAGAAGAAAGGCTCAAATACAGGTCTAAAATTTTTGTGTGGTACATTTTGGGAATCATCAACCTTGATTTATAGTGCTCATTCCAAAGATGTGACAGCAATTCTCTTGAGCCCAGTTTTGTTAAGCTGAATTTATCTGATTTTTCCAAAAGGAAGAATGCTTTCGGAGTAGCTGAACCGGGGATTGGAGTGAAAGTTGTCCATGGTGTTCCATATGCCAGCCATTTCCCACCCTCGTTCTTTTTAAACATAATTTGATCATCTGAAAGAACTTTGCCGCTTTTACAAAGACTAGCAGCAGTTGTTTTGCCCCCTTCGTCCATTGCTATAAAAACAGCTGCATTATTATTAAAATCAACACATGAGCAGTGAACCATCAGGGCTTGAAAGTCGTGAAGGAATGTGGAAAATGAAGTATGACCCAGTAGCCCGTTACTGAGGTTAAATGACAAATGTGGAGCAAAATGCGTAGATATAGTTCTTTCAGAATGATTACTTACACAAAAAGTTGAATCATTAAAGCTGACGATAGGATTGCCCACACTATTTGCCCCAGATTGCAATAGGTAATTAAGTAATTTTATTGATGATACGGAGCTGTCACGAACAACATTCTCGTTAGTGAGAAAGGAAGAGATATACGACATTTCTTTGTTAGTGGCGGATATCCTAACATCCAATTCCATGAATGAATTGCTAACCCCTCTATATGAGAACACAATATCAGGGGAGCGCAAATTAGAGAAAAATGCTTGAAATCGTTCATGACTAAAACACTTCATTAAAACTGGTGTTTCAATCTGAAAACATATATCGGCGATAAGAAGCTGTGATATGTACATTGCTTATGTCATATGACCCAGTTTATGAGGGGATAGATCCCTGACTACAGCCAGCAGCTACTGTGGACCCACTCTGACAGAATCCTTGCTCTGGCATTCCACCAGCGGGTGTGCAGGCAGAACCAGAACCTGGTGAGATTCCCGTATCGCATGAACTTGCAGGATAAGAACCGTCTATACAAATACCCAGGGGTTCATACCCACCCCCACCAATTTGTGCATTATCAGAACCAATCACACGGAAACCGGAGAGATTAACAGCGTACGGTTTCGTGTATTTCTTTTTGCTATTCACTATAGCCTCCTAATTTATTCTATTATAGTAATTCTTGAGTTTGGGAAAAGTCCCAACTTTTCTGCTGTATCACAGAAGTGATATGGGGCATTTAGTTTTCCTGTTCTGTTGTAGTTTCCAGCAACACATGTGCCTTTGCAGAAGTTCTTATGGATGCATTTAGAACAGATGCCTTCTAACTCATTCGGTACCAGTTTCCTTAAATTGGCAAGTTTTGGTGAACTAGTCCAGATGTCCTCTAGGGTGTCTGTATTGATATTACCATACAGAAGATCTTCAACTGAAGTTCCTATACCACAAAGAGCTAGGTCACCATTGGATAATAAACCAATAATGTTATGAACATTACATCTTCCGATAGCTCTTTTAAGAAAACGAGCTGGTTTCTGGAATGCAATGGGGATATCCTGTAAAATGCTGATTCCTGAAGTGGGCAAAATTTCTTCTTCAATCATCCTATCAATCTTAATTATCTCTGATACAGAAAAAGCTTG
>JAGLQD010000560.1 GCA_023136985.1 Candidatus Sabulitectum sp.
AGCCAGTAGAGCCAGAAAAGTGTGGCCATGATGCTGATGAACGAACCGTATACGATTCCCCAGTCGGGAGCGCTCACGGCACGCATGTATATTTCCGTTCCAAGTGTGGTCATAACCATTGCCAGTAATGCCATCATCGCAGACATTTTCTTGGGCATAGCTTTGTTGGGGGCAGCCCAGTAAAGCAGAAAAAATACAAGAAATGTGAATGTCAAACTGAGTATACGAGCCAGAAATCCGCTCAATGCAGGGCCAACCATAGGCATTGATGTAAGAAAACTGCCTATCTGGGAACCTGCGGCAAACTTGGCAGCGATGGTAAATACTGCTGCAAATAGAAAGCAGAGAGCCACCAGTATGGCCAAAAGAAAATCATAGAGTTTTCCCCAGACAATATGCCTGCCAGGCGCCTCAAACACCTTGTCCAGAGCAGTTCTGATTGTTCCAAAAAGTCTGCTGACCATCCATAAGAGAGTGACAAATCCGATAATGCTGATGGTGGAACCGCCACCAAGAACTGCTTTCTCAAGATCAATAAGAATAGCTTCCGGAACGAAAGGATTCAAGCCGGTGAGCCAGTTGACAAATTCTTCCCTGATAGAAAGATCCCCCATAACAACCAGGGCGCTGAACTGAAAGATGAGAACAGTGAGAGGGATCAGGGTTACAAGAACATTAAAGGAGATAGCCGCAGCACCAAAGTAAACATTGTCTCTGCCCCATGCCAGGTAGAATCGATGAAAGAATCTACCGGCAACCCTGAAACCATTCTTAACTGCGGAAACTATCTTATTCCACAGTAACACTCTTAGCAAGGTTCCTTGGCTTATCGACATCACATCCCCTTGAGACAGCCACATAATATGAAAGTAACTGAAGCGGTATCACTGAAAGTAGAGGTACCAGAATATCTGTTACCGGAGGTATTTCAAGAACCCATTCAGCAACTGTCCTTATCTCATTGTCACCTTCTGTAGCAATAGCAAGAACCCTTCCCCTGCGGGCTTTAACCTCATGAATATTGGACATCACCTTTTCATAGGCAGCGTCCTTTACAGCAATTACAGCAACAGGCATCATATCATCTATCAATGCTATTGGTCCATGCTTCATCTCAGCTGCAGGATATCCCTCGGCGTGAATGTAACTTATCTCCTTCAACTTCAGAGCCCCTTCCAGTGCCACAGGGTAATTAACACCCCGGCCCAGATAGAGGAAGTTACTGGCATAAGTGAACTGCCTTGCCATTTCCCTAATGGAATCACACCCCTGAAGAATGGTTTCCACTTTCTCCGGGATCTCCATGATAGCACGACACAGCTCAATTCCATCTTCCCGTGACAGGTTTCCTTTTGCCCTGGCGAATGCAAGAGCGATCAGTGAAAGGATCATGGTCTGTCCGGTGAAGGCTTTTGTGGAAGCCACTCCGATCTCGGGGCCTGCATGAATATAAACTCCGCTGTCTGTCTCCCGGGCTATTGTTGAACCCACTACATTAACAATACCCAGTGTTCTTATTCCACGCTCTTTTGCCAGGCGAAGAGCTGCCAGTGTATCAGCGGTTTCTCCACTCTGACTGATAACGAACATCACCGTTCCATCCTCAAGAACAGGATCTCTGTATCTGAACTCACTGGCGTATTCAACATCAACAGTGATCCGGGCAAGCTTTTCTATGATGTACTTGCCGATAAGCCCAGAATGCCATGATGTTCCGCAGGCTGTAATGACTATCCTGTTAACACCACGCATATCACTCTCGGACATCCCAAGCCCACCAAGCCTTGCGGTTCCGTTCACCAGGTCAATTCTACCCCTGAAGGCATTACGAAGTGATTCCGGTTGTGAATTGATCTCCTTCAGCATGTAATGGGGGAATCCATCCTTCTCGATCTCTGCAAGATCCCAGTCCACATGCTGAATCCGATCTCTGGTCATTCTGGGGTCCGAAGAATTAGAAGACATTCCACTGGTGGTGATCTCTACGATCTCACCTTCTTCAAGATAAATTACATTCCTTGTATGAGCAACTATTGCCGCAACATCGCTTGCTACTATGTTTTCCCCGTCACCGATTCCAACAACAAGCGGGCTGCCATACCTGGCTGCAACAAGGGTTGATGGTTGATCAGCGCTGAGCACAGCAATACCATATGTGCCTCTGACCTGAACCAGAGCATCTTTTACAGCATTGAAAAGATCCTTACCCTTGCTGACCTCACTGCCTACAAGCTTTGCCAGCACTTCTGTATCAGTTTCAGATTCAAATGAAATGCCCTGAGCAGCAAGTTTTTTTCTCAGGGATTTATAGTTCTCAATAATTCCATTGTGAACCAGTGATATTCTTCCGGAGGAATCGCTGTGAGGATGGGCATTAACTGTTGTGGGTTCCCCATGGGTAGCCCATCTTGTGTGAGCTATTCCAGTAGTAGCTTTTGCTGCTTCTCCCGGATCCATTTCCTCAAGCTCGACCACTCTTCCGATACACTTTCGAACTACCAGGGAATCATCTATCTGCAACGAGTAGCCTGCTGAATCATACCCTCTGTATTCCAGCCTCTTCAACCCGCCCAGAAGAACATCCAGAGCCCTGCCATTCCCTACATATCCAACTATTCCACACATGTAAGTACCTTTCTGAACAGAGCATAATCACTGTCCAGTATTTCCTGAGCAGTGTTCTCTGCAATAAATCTGACAACTGGTTCAGTGCCTGAAGGTCTTATATGAACCCATCCACCGCCCCTTCGCCACCAGAGACCATCAGTGATGTCGTCAGGCTGTCCAAGCTGTTCTTCCAGAAGCAGAGCTATACGGGAAAAATCCCCTGTAAAATCTACCTTCTTTTTAATGTTTATGTATGCGGGGAAACTGTCTGCCCATTCTGAGATGGTCACTCCCGGGTGCTCTCTGAGATAGGCAATTGCATATGCCATGCCAACTGCGCTATCCCGTCCAAGATGACAACTCCTGTGAATGACTCCCCCGTTTCCCTCACCTCCAATATCAGCACCTCTTTTTTCCATTTCCTCAATTACATTTACCTCACCGACCGGGCTTCTGTAAACAACACATCCGTGCTTCTTTGCAGCATCTTCCGCCAGCCGGGAAGTTGAAAGATTCACCACTGCGGCACCGGGGGTGTGCGCAAGTACATGATCCAGTGCCAGGGCAATAGTGTATTCTTCGCCGATCAGCCTTCCTCGATCATCCACCAGAGCAAGCCTGTCTCCGTCAGGGTCAAAACCAAACCCAATATCCGCTCCTCTTTTAATCACTTCTTCCGCCAGAACAGAAAGGCTTTCTCTGTTTGGTTCCGCCACTCTGGGGAAATCACCTTCCGGGGTCATCTCGGCAAAGATCATCTCCCACTCAACATTCAGTGCATCCATCATGGCTGGTGCAAGAAAAGCCGCTGTGGCACCGGTTACATCAAGAACAACTTTAATTTTTCTTCCTGTTTTACGCACAAGAGGTAATTCCGCCACAAGATCAACATGTCTGGAAGTGCTCCCCCCCCGTATTTCCGTCTGTGTGCAACCGCGATAATCGACCCATTTTCTCTCTGAAGCAAGAAGCTCTGCAAGTTTTGTTCTGGCCTCTGCTCTAAGAAAAACACCATCTTTGCCGATAAGCTTCAAGGCGTTCCAATTGCCGGGGTTATGGCTGCTTGTTACAGCGATACCACCGCATACACTTTCATCCATGGCTTCAAGCTGAACAGTGGGTGTGGTCACAATGCCCAGAAGAACCGGAGTGCATCCCACACCCAGCAGACCGGCACAAACAGCCGCTTCAACCGCTGGACCGCTTTTCCGGGTGTCTCTGCCCACAACAACATTACCCGGTCCTACCAGTTCTCCAAAAGCTGCAGCGAAACTGCAGGCATCCTGCACAGTGAAGCTCTCACCAAATATGCCCCGTATACCGGAACCGCTGATTATGGGCTTCTTCATTAAAAATATCCCCTTTCGGGATCGGAGCCGCTGGAGCCGACGATCGGAGTCGAACCGATGACCTGCGCATTACGAGTGCGCTGCTCTACCAACTGAGCT
>JAGLQD010000561.1 GCA_023136985.1 Candidatus Sabulitectum sp.
ACTCTTCGTATTCAAATACTTCAAGAGTTGATCATGGGCTCTTGTATTGTTTCCGAGCTTATGGATACGCTTGCAGTAGAGGCTTCGCTGTTGTCGAAGCATCTGGCGGTACTTCGTGAGGCAGGTCTGATCGAATGTGAGACTGAATGGCGTTGTCGGAGGTATGATCTTCGGAAGCCTGAAGCTGTGGCAGCGGTGTTGAAAGCGTTAAACAAAGCATCGCAGGGGAGTGGAGAATGAGTCTGGTAGTAATTAGTAATATAGCTGAGTTTGACAGTATTCTGAAAAAAGAGGAAGAGACGGTTATCGCAGGTTTTTTTGGGGAGTTTTCATCTGCCTCCAGGGAGACTGAAGAGGCTTTTAGAAAATTTGCTTCAGAAAGCGGCTCCCGGAAGGTATTGTTTGTGGATGTCGGTGAGTTAAAGGAAATTCACAAACGCTATGGTGTATCAAGCGTTCCAACAGTGATCTCTATAGCAAATGGAAAAGTGATTCAGAAAATAGTGGGTAAACAGGACGAGGATTTTTACTACAATGCTTTTCAAAGCCACGAAACTGTGGTTAACAACGAAGGGCAGAAAAAGCCGGGGTTTCCTTCAGTTACAGTATGGGTCGGTGATTCCTGCGTATGGTGCACAAGAGTAAAAACCTATCTGCGAAAGAACCGGGTTCCCTTCAGGGAGGTAAATGTTTCCCGCGATCCTTCAGGGGCAGCTGCACTTCAGGCTAGAACCGGACAGGTAGGGGTTCCCCAGCTTAGTATTGGCGGTCGCTACATAGTGGGTTTTGATAAAGCAAAGATAGATGAATATCTGGGTTTGAAGCCCAGGAATGGAGAGTGAGACCGTGAAAGACATAAAGATACAACCTTTGCAGGATTTTGTTATGCTGGAAGCTGTTGAGGTTGCAGATGTAACAAGTGGCGGGATTTTTATTCCAGATTCAGCAAAGAAAAGACCAGCCGAGGGCATCATCGTGGCAAAAGCAGCTGATGCCTCGGATGAGATAGCTATTGGTGACAGGGTCATCTACAAAGAGTACAGTGGAACAAAGATCAAACTGGAGGGGGAGACCTATCTCCTTGTGCCTTCCGGTGATCTGCTTGCAAAATACGTAGAAGCTGACCAGATACCCGAATAGACATATTTAATCCGGTGGGCACAGTCCCACCGGATCCTCCATACCGCTGTCTTTGTTTCAGCCTGTCAGTTTTGTATCATTAGTTATACAAAAAGGGGGAAACATGGAAATTACGCGAGAGCTTATTGGGAAGCTTCCAAAGACCGACCTGCATCTTCATCTGGACGGGTCTATACGAATTGAAACCCTGATCGAACTTGCAAAAGACGGTGGCGTGGAGTTACCGTCATACACAGTAGAGGGTTTGAAGGAAACTGTATTCAAGAAAAACTACAAGGATCTTGACGATTACCTGAAAGGGTTCGGCTATACCTGTGCGGTGATGCGTACTAAGGAGAATATTGAGCGTATTGCTTACGAACTTGCTGTTGATAATCAGAATGAGGGCGTCAGATACATTGAGGTGAGATATGCTCCGCAACTTCACGCAGGCGGGGAGATGACTCTGTCAGATACTATAGAGGCGGTCAATAACGGTCTTGCCAGGGCAAAACAGGAGTTCAACAGCCGTGAATCAGTCTCTGCCGGCTCTGAACCTCCATTTGAATATGGAATAATCACCTGCGCCATGCGCTACTTCAACAGACATTTCTCAGACTATTTCAGCGACATCATTTCAGTGCATTCATATTCTGAAGAAGATAAGATCTTCGGACTGGCCTCACTTGAGATGGTCGGTGCAGCTGTTCAAGCCAGAAGAGAAATGGGGCTGCCTGTTGTTGCCGTTGACCTTGCCGGTCCGGAAAAGGGGAACCCCCCAATTCACCACAGGGAAGCGTACATGCTGGCTCAGAGGAATTTCCTGAACAAAACAGTACATGCAGGTGAAGCCTATGGCCCTGAAAGCATCTTTCAGGCTATTACAGAACTGGGAGCAGGCAGGATTGGGCATGGAACATCACTTTTCAAGCCGGAGACCATCAGCGATGTATCCATTCTGGACAGAAAAAGGTATGCGAATGATCTGGTGCAATTCATCGCGAATAGAAGAATAACAATCGAGGTTTGTCTTACCTCAAATATGCAGACTGACCCGGATCTGACCAGACTGGAAGATCATCCTTTCAGAAAAATGCTGGAAAACAAGCTTTCATGTACGATCTGTACTGATAACAGAACAGTGTCTCATACCACAGTGACTGATGAAGTATTTAAAGCAGTACTGGCATTCAATTTATCATTGAACGACATCAAAACACTTATGGTGTATGGCTTCAAACGAAGCTTCTTCCCGCACGCTTACAGAGAGAAAAGAGCTTATGTGAGACAGTGTATGGATTACTTTGAGAAGGTTGTTTCAGAATCTGTCTGATTCATCTCCAAAGGAAGCGCAGGGAGAGATAGAAATAGAGATGATGATTACAAGAGAACTTATAGAGAAACTCCCCAAAACCGATCTTCATGTACATCTTGGAGGTTCAATCCGTCTTGAGACTTTGATAGACCTTGCGAAGAAGGACGGAGTAGAGCTTCCCTCATACACTGTTCAGGGTTTGAAGGAAACTGTTTTCAAGGAAACATATAGCAGCCTCGAGGATTACCTGAAGTGTTTTGTTTACCCTGGTGCTGTTATGCAGAAGAAGGATAACCTTACCCGCATTGCCTATGAGCTTGCTGTTGATAATCAGAACGAGGGCGTAAGATATCTGGAGGCCAGGTTTGCTCCGCAGCGGTATGCCGGCGGGGAAATGAAATTACCTGATGTACTGAAGGCAGTGAACAACGGGCTTTCCAGAGCCAGGCGGGAATTCAACAGTCGTGATATAATTGTTTCCGGGGAAGAACCCCCTTTTGATTACGGAATTATCGCCTGCGCCATGCGCTTC
>JAGLQD010000562.1 GCA_023136985.1 Candidatus Sabulitectum sp.
GGTTTATCACGCTTTATTCTTCTTGAGATGGCAGAAACAATCGTTCCAGGAAGACAGTTGAAAGGGTACACATTCACCGCACCGTCTATCCCGCCGTGCTCCAGCAGGGCTATAGGAGCTCCAATGCTCAGTACAGCCTCACCGCCTATGTTCTCTGCCATGTATGGTGCTGAAGCCTTCATCACCTGAGAAGCTGAAACATGAGGCGTCCCATCCAGAAGCGAGTCAAATGGCTTCTCTACAGCTCTTTTAACCTTGGTGATCACCATGCCTATGGCCTTGCCCTTGATGACTGAGGAAGTCTTCCTTTTCTGTTTTGATTTCTCAATGTAGCTGTGATTCACATAATCGAACCACTCTGTAATAGGTGTGTATATCACCTCTGCTCCAAGGTTCTCCAGCTTTTTTATAGTGTTGTCATTGGCATAGTCATCGTTTCTTACATAGATCTCTCCAAAGACTGCAACCAGAGGTTTCCTGGGGATATCTCTTACAGGGAATTTCTTGAATTCAGCTGCTGCTTTTTTCGCCTGGGCGGGAAGAGAATTTCCCTCCTCAAGCACCTTCTCGAATTCTCCCAGCCACTTGCTGAAAAGCTCATCAGCACTTCCCTCAGTTACCTCGTATGGACGAACTCTTAGAAGAGCTCTTTTCAGTATATCAGCTGCAGCTAAGCTCTGAAGCATATCTTTCTGGAATTTTTTTGATCCAAGACCGGGTATATCCGAATAGGAATCACTTGAAGTCGCAGTAAGAACCGGTACACCGGTGAAACCCTTCTTTTCAAGAACCTGCCTCTGGAAATTGCAGTATCTTCCAAATCTGCATGGACCCGAAGCAGTTGCCATAAAAAATGCTGACTCTTCAGGCTTACTGGTCTCAAGTATTTTCAGCATATTACCTGCGGTAATAATTGCCGGGTAACATTCTCTGCCTGTTGTCACAGTTCGGCCCAGAGCAACGGTTTCAGATGTTGTAGGAGGAATAACCCTGGCATCAAGCCCTCTGTTCCTCACTGCTGCTGCGGCAAGATAACTTGCTTCACTCATAAGCGGGATCCACAGTGTTCTTCCTGAAATGTCTTCCTTCCTGTGCTCCGGTGGCTGGTACGGTTCAGTACCTGCAGTACCTGCCCCATCAAGAGCATCCATGAATGCTTCACACCTTGTGATAACTCCTGCGTCTGCTGCATGTTCATCTATCTCAATTGCCAGGTAGGGCTTCTCACCCATTATCTCTTTGAAAGAATGCTCAATAAAGGAGTCCGGCCCGCATCCGAAATTGCTCAGGTATACAGCATGGAGATCCTTATTTTCCTTTATAACGATCCCTCCGGCAAGAATTCGCTGACCGTAATGCCAGTACATATTACTGTACCCCTCCGAAGCCCTTTCCATAGACATGGGCAGCATATCAAGAGGAATAACAACTCCACCCAGTCTAGCCAGTTTAGCAGGTAGATCGGTGTTAACCAGAGGATCGGAACCATTGTAGGGTCTGCTCACAACGACAAAACCTCTGCGACCGTTCAGATTCCGTATTGCCCTGGTGCCGATCTCTGTGTTTGTGTCTGTAAACCCGGTCTGGGCAAGTTCAGCTGCTTTCAAAGCCCTTTTGGCGTCGCCGGTGCTGAACCCAAGCTCAATCGCAGTCTCGATAAGTGTACTCATCCACTCATCACCGGGAAGAGAAAAATCCAGTACCGGCTTCAATACTTTCACATTCTTCATCTCATTAAGTACAAGTCCTGCATCAAGGATGTATGGTGAGCCCTGCACATACGGACAATTATAGGATTCTGAGAAATCACCCAGTGGCTTGTTTCTCAGAATAGAAGGAAGGAAAAGGGTTTCAACACCCTTGTCGAGAAGATCCATAACATGACCGTGGGCGATCTTTACAGGAAAACATGTTTCAGCTGCAACACTCTCTACGCCGGAGTGAACCGTGGTTGATGATGATTCATCACTTACCACAACCCTGCATCCAAGTGTTCTGAAGAATGTTCCGAAAAATGGAAACAGCTCCCAGAACCACAAAGACCTGGCAATACCCACAATGGGTCCCATGCCCCATTCCTCTCCGGAATGCTGGAACAGATTGTCTACTCTCTTTATAAAAAGGTTCTCTCCGCCTGTTATGCTCTGCATGGAACCTGTTTCATATTTTTCACACCTGCCACCGTAGAAAAGTCTGGTTCCATCTTCAAGAGTCACTCTGTGGATCTCACAGTCGTTTGAGCATGCTTTGCAGATAAATGAATCCTGGGTGTAACTGTTTTCTGAAAGACTCCATCCCCGGAATGTCGACTGCTGGTTTTCCTCCATTGAATCTCTTGCCATAAGCGCAACACCAATAGCTCCGGTGACATCATGGTGAGGAGGGAGAATAACTTCTCTCCCCTGTCCAAGAATAGAGTTGAATGCTGCCACTACACCCTGATTGTGTGCAGTTCCACCCTGGAAGAATATTTTCTTTCCTATCTTTCTTTCTCCTACAACACGGTGAAGGTAGTTCCGTACTATTGAATAGCAGAGGCCTGAGGTTATCTGCTGAACAGGTGTACTTACAGCCTGATGGGCAACAACATCACTCTCCATAAATACAGTGCATCGCTCGCCAAGCCTGCATGGCTCAGCGGCGGACAAGGCAATAGGACCGAAATCCTCGATCTTCAGATCAAGTTTCTCTGCCTGCTCCTCCAGAAAGGAGCCTG
>JAGLQD010000563.1 GCA_023136985.1 Candidatus Sabulitectum sp.
AGCACCTCTCCTTTGGAAGAGGAGCAGATAAGAGCAAGACTCATGGTTCCCTCCGGCTCCTCTGCCCATCCAAACGGTGGAGAAGCATTGAGTCCCAAAGAAGAATACCAGCCTGGAAGATACCCACCGTCTTTGAAAGCACTACTGCAAATTTTAAACTCCATAGTAATTCCTTCTTTCCCCCTTACACGCAACATATTCATTATTTTCTCTTCTGTAAATCCCCTATCTTTTCAGCGTTTTACAATTATCAGCGTCTCCGCAGGGAGAGAAGGGTTCAATACGGGCAATTACATCCCTTACGGAGGAATCACAACCCAGAATATCAACCTCTACAGCCTTGCCTATGAAATAACCTTCCTTAACACTGCTCTCTCCGTCAACCTGCAGGTGAAGATCAACATAAATTCCACCACCCTGCATCCTGGCTCTGAATCTGTGAATACTAATAACTCCAGCAACGCCTCTTGCGGCATTCTTCATCTTGTTCACAACTTCCACTGGAGGGGCTGAATTTGTAACCTCGCCGATAACCGGCTGCAGGACTTTCCAGCCGGCCTTTATGATAAACACGGAAACCAATGCTCCCCCTATGCTGTCCAGAAACATCAAAGAACTGCTGAGTGTAGAAGCGCTGACTGCTACTAGAACGGGTATAGAACTCAATCCATCAGAGCGGTGATGCCATGCGTTGGCAGCCAGAGCCCCGGAACCGGTCTGCCTGGCCTTTTTCAAAGTCCAGCGAAACAGTATTTCTTTAGATATGAGTGACACAGCAGCAGCAAGTACAGCAAAAAGACCTGGTCTGACTGAAGTTGAATCACCACCAAGAGCTTTTAGAGAATCAAAAGCAATTCCAGCTCCCGTGAGAAGAAGCATTAGTCCGATGAACAGGCTGACCACTGTTTCTATGCCCTTGTGTCCCATGGGATGTGTGTCATCAGGCGGCTTGCACCAATATCGGGCACCAACAATTATTGCAATATCTGTGGTCAGGTCCGAAAGGCTGTGAACAGCGTCTGCAACAAGAGCCCTGCTTCCAGACACAACTCCCGCATAGCCTTTCAATGCGGTTAGAACAACATTGACAACCAGGCCGGCAACTGCAGCCCGCTGTATGTGCTCTGCCTTATCTGCAGGTTCTCTGGATATACTGGGCATAAAACTTCACACACCTTAGATAATCTGCTGTAGAAATACTCTCATCAACCGAATGGAGAGCGCCTATTCCCTTCTGATCAAGATGAACAGGCATGAAACGGTATGCATTCTTTGCAACCCTGGAATACCTTCTTGAATCTGTGGCTGCGGGAAAAACACCGCACCTGAACCCCGTGTCTTTGGAAACAACATTGAGAATAGATCTTTTTAGAGCCCTGAAATCTTTTGTGTCTGTGCTGGAAACAAACGAAGGCTCAGAAACACTTCCATTGTCAAGAAGCTCAACTTTAACACCCAATGGTTCCACAACAGAGAGAATGTACTCCAGTACTGCAGCAACTGAACTGCCTGGAGATGGTCTGGTGTTAACGATTACCTCTGCTCTTCCTGGAAGAATATTCTCTTTACACCCACCGGAAAGAATCGTAGGAGCAAATGTAGTTTGCAGCCAGTCTGCTGATTTTATCTCTTCAGGCACTTCAGGAAGAGGCATACTGCTTTCATTGAGAGCAACAATAGCCCGGGCAAGAACACCAATTGCAGTTCTGTCTGGAGGTACTGATGAATGGCCTTGAACTGCCTCTGCTGAAAGCTGAAAAGAAGCATAGCCTTTCTCTGCAATAGCAACCTCTGCGGTGACGGCTCCGTGGGGATCAGAATATATGTACCCGCCTTCATCCAGAACACTGCTGCAAAGGATTTTTCGGTCTTGCAGGCTTTCTGTGATTGCCTGCGCACCCAGAAGGCCCCCAATTTCTTCGTCGTGCCCAAAGGACAGATAAACAGTGCGGCCAGGTTTAAAACCTGCTGCAAGCAGAAGAGAAACAGCTTCAAGCATTCCAGCAAATCCGCACTTGTAATCTATTGTTCCTCTGCCCCATATTCTGTTATTAAACATTTCTCCCCCCCAGGGGTCGTGAGACCAGCGAGCCGGGTCGCCTGCTGGAACCACATCCTGATGAGCTGCAAGCATAACAGGGTCAAGAGACAGAGAAGAATCACCGGACCATTTCAGAAGTATTGAAGCCTCTCCATGAAGTTCCATATCAAGAGAAGAAAAGACATTCCTCCAGGCAGTTGTGGAATACTGACGCATCTTGTGGAAAGGCTCCAGAGAAAAACCCTCTGGAGCCGAAACTGTAGGAAACCTTATGGTTCCTGCAAACCTGCTGACAATACCGTATTCATCTTCGCTGGACAGTTTCAACCCGTCCGGAAAAGAATCATATTTAGTTGGTGACATTTACCCATTTGATATTGAAACCATGGTAACCCAGAGAATCAATTGCCACAAATACACTCTCTGCGATTTCCATTGCGTCACCAAAAGTAGACTCAGAAGGGAAAAGCAGAGTAACATGCACCGGTCTTTCTTCAGTATTTCTTCTGTTTATGGTCCGAACTGCCTGGTCCATTCCCCTGCTGAATACTCGTTGATTAAACCCGTACCCGTCAGCAGGTTCCACTATATCCTTGTTGTACTCTTCAACAATACACCTGAACCACTCATCGGTAAACAGTAGTTTCAATTCAACCGGTTGAACCTCTGCTGAGTCATCAAGCAGTGGAAGAATTGCAACTGCCATATAATCTGTTTCAGTGGAATCAGCCCATGCAAACAGAGAATCAGGGGCAAGGAATCTAAAATCGTTGCTGTTGATCTTCTGGAGCATATAGTTAACTACCGGCTGAATTGACATTGATCCGCTACCCATGAAAGAAACTGTTGTGCCTTCCGGAATAAGAGCAAGGTCTACATTTGTTCTTGGAGCGGCAGATGTTCCTTCTGCATTAAAAACATAAACTATATCGGTACCCAGAATAATGGGAAGAGAATCCAGCGGGTTCTCAATCTCAACAATCTCATGCGCAAGTTCATTCTCCTGCTCAAGCACTGCCCGGTCAAAACTGCTGAAGATATACAATGCGCCTGCGGCACCTATGAGAAAAACAACTAAACCGATAAGACCGGCTTTGCTTCTGCTGGAAGCGGCCAGATCCAGAGAAACAACGCTGTGTTTACCACCCTGGTCAATTGGCTTCTGCATTGCAGCTCTTTGATCTTTTCCAGGATCTGTCTGCGGTGCAAGACTGAATCCGCAATTATCACATTTTCCAGTGTTCCGATCATTTTCGTGACCACAATTTCTACAGCGCATCAAATAACCTCCGTGGTACTCAAACCGACTGAATCCACTTCCGCTGGGGTATAAAACCCTTCAAAATACTCCTCATCAACATACAGATGATACACCCCGGATAAACTATCAACAAGTGCTTCTATTGCCTGAGTCTCCTGACGCTGTTCAGTCTCGGAGACCACTCTTCCCCTTATATCTTCCAGCGCAGGGATACGTTCTTCATTGATAGAGTCAAGACGAAGCCATATTGCAGTAGAATCAGAGAGAACAACAATTGCTTCTTCACCTGAAAGCAGATTGAAAAGTGCTTCCCTGTCATTCTCAGGAATCATTGCCGCTGTGAGAGGTATTGTAATTGTCTCCTGGTCCTGGGCCAGAATGGGAGGAAATATCTCGAACTGATCCATAGAAGCCAGAATATCATCCCCGGATACCATCATTGCTTCCGCAGTTTGAATACGCTCTGCATTCGCAAGGAACAGTGTGTGGAAAATTCGGCTTTCCTCGATTGGATGATCTTCTCTGATCTCCATATACACTTCATTGATCACCACTGAATCAGAAACAATTCTTGCGGAGATCACAACCTCGTAGTACTTGTCAAGAACTGCTTCCCAGTGTTTGGCATCCAATCTGCGCGCCACATCAGGAATGGTATCCAGCCCCATCTTGATCGCTTCCTCCATCTGTATGTCGAAAAGAGCAAGCCTCCGTGAATAATCTACCAGCCATTGAACATCATCTGTCTGCCGTGGAAGATGCCCCGGAAGACTCATGATATTATCAGTGACAGAAAAAAGAGTTCTTGATCCACCATCCCAGGTCACTGCTGAAAGAGCTTCTTCCTCCGGTTGGAATGTACCGAACATCATGTGATCAGCATCAGCATTCTCGGCCATAAGACTAACCACATCCAGGTCAACCTGAACATTGTAAATCGACTTCAGACTATCTTCAAGAAATATCTTTCTTGATTCTCTGGTTCGTGCCAGCAACATAGAAGCTATGCGCTGAGAATCACTCTCAAACGGATCCGGCGTGTAAGTCCATGTGGAATCGATCTGCAGCATTCGCCATCCAAGTCTTACAGGGAAGGGAGGAATAATATCTCCAGCCCGGGCAGAAATCAGGTAATCGTGATCCATCGCATTTGAATAATTAACATCAACAATAGATATCTGACCTCTTGTCTGCCTGAGCATTGCGTCCATGCCTATCTCAGCAGCAAGCCCTGAAAGGCTCTCTCCATCTTCAACCATGGTCAGAACGCTGTCTATAAGAATGCTGTCCTGATCATAAAAGCAGGTATAGGAAATACCGGTCCCCATGGTCTGCCAGAAATGAAGCACATCCTCCTGTCTTATCTGTACCTGATCAAGACTGTGGGACAACCACTGTGCCTGAAGTATCTCCCTGGCTCTTTCGTGGGACAGCCTTACGACTACTCGATCGTTATCAAGCCCGAGATCTATCGCATGAACGATAAACAGTTCCCTGGCGATTATGTTCTCCTTGAAAATGTTCACAGACAGAGTATCACCACGATACCTCTCAAACGACTCACCCACATTCTCCGGGAAAATAGCTCTTTCACCAACCGAGATCACCGCGCCATCAGTTCCGTCAGCCAGCCCCTGCCCGCAGGAAGAAAACAGAAGTACAAAACCCGCAAAAATAAGTGTAACAACTTTACTCACAATGACTCCACTTTCTGTTAATAATTCTTTGTTTTACAACCACTACAGATATCATTATTGTTACCCTTTCAAACCGAAATGTCAACAGGAGGGGAAATGTCTTTTCTAATACACATAATCTTATCTATTCTTGTTTCTCAGCAGCCCATACCAGTGATTCCGTCTTCCTGGAATTCGGGGATCTCAGTTGAAGATTATGATTCTGGAGAAGTTCTTATTAATATCAATGCAGATGTTCCCTTTAGACCAGCCAGTACTGTTAAGGCGGTCACCACACTTACTGCTCTCAGTACACTGGGTGCGGCACATGTCTACCACACAACAATCCAGGTTGATACCCTTGACAACAGTATTTTTCTGGTGGGCTCAGGAGCTCCACTGCTATCCATTGAAGATGTTACAAGAGCTGCAATGGAAACAGCAGCAATCCTGCCTTACAGAGAAAACTGGAATCTGTTTCTGGATCCCTCTGCATTGACAGGAGAAACACACCTGCCGGGATGGGATTCAGCCGACTGGAACAGAACTTATTGCCCTCCTGTGGAACCTCTTTGCATTGGAGATAATGTTCTGGAGCTTGTTGTGGCATCCATAAATGGAACTGTAAGACTTCTCACTTACCCACCATTGCCCGGATTGCAGATATTCAGCGAAAACCTTTCTTCGGGACAACGCACAGATCTCACTGTTACAGGAGGAAACTGGGAGACCGGCAGACCTGAGATGAGGTTGTCAGGTACCATAATGAGAGGCACAAGAGAAATCCTCTACAAACCTTTTGCTGGGGCTCCCGGCGAACTGGCAATGGTTCTGCAGGATGAACTTAACAACTGGGATATCAATGCTGTTTATGCAGGAATAAGAGAAGTTGATGATTCACTTTTCACCTCAGCTGTTATGTACTCTGATCCTCTCTGGATGATACTTGGTTCAATGAACAAATGGAGTAGGAATATCGTGGCGGAACAGATACTCAGAACCGTGGCTTCAGACGCAACTGGAGAACCGGGCTCTACAAGAGCCGGATGTGATATATCCGGGGCTCTTCTGGACAGCCTTGTGCCGGGCATCACTGGTTGGCAGCTTGCAGACGGATCAGGTCTGTCCAGATTGAATCTGCTTGCACCAGAACAACTTGTATCTGTTTTCTCCGCCGGGGCAGCTTCCCTTGAGTTTGGAGCAGAATTTCTGGCTTCTTTTCCGGTAAATGGCGTTGACGGAACCCTTTCCAGAAGAATGACCGATCTTCCGCCTGGAGCTTTCAGAGGAAAGACCGGTTCTCTTAATGATACTTGCACCATCGCTGGTATTCTTACTTCGAGGAGTGGAAGGAAGGTGGCACTGGCCATATTCCTGGAGTTTCCCCGTGGACAGATATTGAGAGCCAGAGCCTGGCAGGACAGATACATAACATCTTTATACTACACTCTGTAACTGCTGCCCTGTGGGTATATTACTTTACCCTCTCCATGTACTGACCGGTTCTTGTATCGACTCTGATTTTTTCGCCTTCTTTTACAAAAAGAGGAACCTGAACCACTACACCTGTCTCAAGAGTTGCAGGTTTCGTTCCTCCGGTGGCAGTATCGCCCTTCAAACCTGGATCTGATTTCGTGATAAAAAGCTCGACAAAATTGGGAGCTTCAACCATTATGGGTCTTTCCTCCACAGAAAGCACATCAACCTGGCAATTGTCTGTAAGGTAGTTCGCGGCATTTCCAACCAGATCTGAAGAAAGATCAATTTGTTCGTAAGTGTCAGGATCCATCACAGTATACGATTCGTCGGTATGGTAAAGAAGCTGATAAATTCTTCTTTCCAGTCTGATCTCCGTGACTCGCTCTCCGGCACGCCATGTTTTATCAATCACTTTGCCGCTTACTACATCTTTCATCTTCGATCTTACAAAAGCAGCGCCTTTACCAGGATTAACATGCTGGAATTCAATTATCTGGTAATACTTGCCTGAGATATCTAAAACCATACCTCTTCTGAAATCATTGGATGTTGCCATTAATTGCTTACCTCCGAAGCAGTTCTTTTACCGTTTCTATTGCGGATAAATATCCGTGAATACCTGCACCGGCGATGAGTACTTCAGCACCCCCTGCAGTGAGCATTCTGTGTCTGTATGGTTCTCTTCTGTGGATCTGAGAGATGTGGACCTCAATTACAGGCCCTTTGAAAGCACGCATAGAGTCCAGAATCGCAACAGATGTGTGAGAGAAACCACCTGGATTGATAATTAAGGCCTCACAGCTTTCAGAAGCTTTCTGAATCGCTGTGACCATCTGACCTTCCAGATCAAACTGTTGAAACAACACCTTGAACCCGGCGTTCCTCCCCCAGGCAGTCAGTTTCAGCCCCAGCTCCGAGGCTGTTGTATCTCCATAGATCAAAGGCTCTCTAGCCCCGAGTGATGCAAGATTTGGTCCATTAATTACCGCTATATCACTCATTTCTCGTATGCCGATAACCCCAGATCTTCACATTCTTCCGAAGAAAAAAGGTTGAACAAACTTCGGGGAGCTCTTGACTGGTGTTCAACTGCATCTGTTGAATTCTGTGATTTACTTTGCTGGTTGTTGTCACCCGGATCACTAGCTGTATTTTTTTGAGCTGCGAGAATAGAAGCCATT
>JAGLQD010000564.1 GCA_023136985.1 Candidatus Sabulitectum sp.
AAGAAACTCTATCAATCCAATACACCGGTTCTTCCATAGTCATGCTGGAACTGAGGCCATGGAGCATAACCAGTAGCACAACTGCCAAGTTCCCAACAGTGTAGCTTTCCGTCAGAGGTTCCAAAGACAATTTCAATATTGTCATCTCTGTCTATATCAGCAATAGCAAAACCTTTTAAAGCAACAACACCATCTGGTAGGGCTATTGGAAAGCCCAAAGCAGTAAGGAGATCACCACCCGAATCAAATGCAAGTAAGTTTGTGACTCCTGAAAGCAGAGTGCAGAAAAGAACATTACTCTCTCCACTATTATTCAAATCACCCAATGCTGTTGGACTAATTTGTGAACCAAGAGATGCTCCTTGATATTCGGCTGTGGCAAAACCCGCTACAGCATCACCATCTATATCCCATGCGAAGCATTGTCTTTCTGAAGGAAGGATGAAAGCATCGGGACCTGATACAAATGGATCCCAATCAGCATAGACCCCATACCTGATTTCCTTGGCATCGTACTCACTTTTCGCACAATCTGCTTCAAAAGTACCATCTGGTTCGACAAGTACTGCAGGGAACTGTGTTCGCTCTGTATAAGCGCCAAATGGTAATCCAACTAATTTCGTTCCTGCTAATTCCCCTACTGCAGGATAAACATTGTAAACTGCTCTGGACCAAGTCTTATAAATCAGAAGTTCTGAGTTCTCCCAATCGTACACGGTTAGGTCAGCATAGGGAGTTGGCGAATTTAAACCTGTTGTGCAATAAACCACATCTTCATATGAACTCTCACCTAAATCTGCACAGCAAATAGATCCTTCGTCTCTACCTATGAGAGAACTGAATCTCTTTGTCTCTTCTTCAACAAATTTGTCAATACTATCGTCCCATTTGTATAGATGAAGGTCTTCACCATCCGCAATACATAACTCAAGATCAGTTGTGGGAGCGCGCATATCTCCAACCGTAAAGACACTGCTTACTATTGATAGGGTCTGTTGCCAAGTTCCATCTGGGTTAATTACCTTTATACCAGCACTTGAGGCAAGTATTAGTTCAGACTTACCATCACCAGTAAGGTCTACTGCAAGAGGGTTACCGTCACAAAAACCTTCTGAAGAAAGCTGCCAGATAAGGGTTCCATCATCCTCATATGCCGATAGGGTACTTCCTGCAAGAACAACAACCTCTAGCTCTGTATCTGTGTCCAGATTAACCAGCAATGGTGTAGAGTTAATAACTCCCGGTGCTGCCAGTGGTCTGTTATCAACAAGCCATTCTGAATCAACAGGATAAGTATCGTTAAGTTGAATGGTTTGGACGCATGAATTATTCCCTCTCCAACTGTCGCTGCAATCTTCGTCAGAATCAACTACAATAGTGACATCTATTTCCATTGGTGGGACAAACCAGGCGGGACAGATCCATGTAGCAGTTACTTCTATTGAGTCTCCAGCTATAATTTCACCGCAGTTCACATCAATGACAGTGCTATTTGATCCATTCCTCAAAGTAATTTCAGTGTTGAAACTTGAAGCAGAGTTCTGAGCTCCATTGTTCCTAATTGTAAATGAGAGTGGTAAAGTTGTAGATGTTGCTCCCTCTATAGGATACTCGGAGATATCAACATCTCCTGCAAAAACAAGAAGATCACAATCGTTCGGGTATCTTACTCTATCACTTATATCCAGAGCTGGATCACCAAGAAGATTGAACTGTCCCATTTCCTGCCTATAGGAGCCCGAAGAGCCTAGGAAATAATCTTCGTACTGCAACCTCGCTGACTGAATGGCATCACCAAGACGCCCGTGTCCTCTGGAGTAGATGGCTTCAAGTATACCTTTGCCATAGCGCGCGTAAGAACCCATAAACGAAGACTGTGAGCCGCAAAATACTCCTGCTACAGGCACATCAGTATGTTTTAGAAGTTTTTCCGCTATACAGTCTGTTCCGAAGTCGTAATGCACTGGTGGAGTTAAATATCCTTCATAGGAGCAGAGTTCAGGCCAGCATACAGGTTCATCATGCTCTGACTGTGTGTGATTGTAGTTACCTGATGAACAACAAAGAAGAAGCATGAACGGTGGAGAGTGATATTGTGAGGCAGTCAGATTCTGCTCGATCTGGTAGTTATTGAATGTGCTGTCTCTTGCTCCCTTGGTGAAATCGTCATCTTCTATATACTTGGGCCACCATTCAAGACCGGCACTGAATAAATGAGTTGAACCGTGGTTTGTGTAAAATGCCACACCTGCTCCCCTGCCCAGTTCTGTAAGGCAATGACTGACCCATTCTCTGCTCTTCATTAAACTCAGATCATCGTATGTGAAATCTCTTCCATCACCGCAGTACCAGGTGGTGTAGTCATATCCAAGCCAGTCCGAGAACCCCCCTGTCCATAATCTTCCGGGGGTATTGCTATAGCCGTAATGCTGCAGGGCAGTGTCTCCAAAATCACTGCCTGCTCCTGCCAGGCGGAGAATTCTTCTGCGATAGTCTACAAGTGGTGCCTGTTGAATTGGGTCCTCAAGGTCAATCAGGTTGTAAATCAATGCGCTGAGAGTATCGGGCTGCAATGCTCCACCATTCTTCACCGAAAGTCTTCCCACCATCATATCCGGGAAGTCGCTGTTTATTGAACGGTCATCGTTAAAGTAGGCATACCATTCATCGTTGCCAATTTCAAATTGCATTGGAGGACTGTCAGCGGGATACAAGCCATCGTATTCATGGGTAGGAAAAAACCATGGTTCATCGAAATAAGAATGATCTTCATGATCACCGATAAGAAGCAGGTAAGAGGGTTTCTTGCCTGATGTCTGGGTCCAGCTCTCCCACATGTGCTCTGTAAAGTCTCTAATAATGGGTGGGCTTAGATAGGGATTAGTTCCTCCAAAGTCATCCATAATTTCATCTGTAGTTACCAGCGCAACATCAAAACCGTTTAGGCTTACTCTGTGTTCAGCCAAATCATCAATTGCTTCATAACACTGATCGTAAAGACCTGAAGCACATATGATAACGTAATCAGGCATCCTGGATGGACCATCTTCAGGATCGACCTCGCCAAAGTAAGTTGGGGATGTTACTGTTGTGGGTTCAGCTTGATGGTAACCAACAACAGGAGAATCACCTATCAACCTCTGAAATGCACCAAGTCCTGTAGTGTTCCATACAGCAGTAGCACTGTCAAAAGCGAGTGATACACTGAAGTTGGATACTATACTCAAGGTGCTATCAGAAGCTCGATATTGTGCTGGAAACATCTGTACTTTTAAGAGACGCTGCCTACATATCGTGGTCTCTCCGATAATTCTGACTCTTTCAGCTGGCCAGAAGTCCCCTGACGAGTAGGCAGTAGAATCCTGCACAAAAGAATCAACTACAGAAGGAGTGAATTCTGTAGAAATAATCATCGCGGGAGCAGGATATACAGGATCTACTGTAACCTCTCTAACATCTGAAAATGTAAACTCAAGTTCGGGTGTTACGTTGTCAGGAAAAGCAACAAGACAGGTGATCATGGGAAGCTCCGGATACCCAATGCTATCCATCAAGGGAGAATCAGTAAATTTTATATAGTCCTGATTGTGATGTTCAACAGTTTCCCAAGTCAGTGGGGTCTGTGCGATAAATGCTACCCTGGAACTATCAGCAACAGTGGTGTGAATGGCTGCAGTATCAGAGATGAGAGCGAAGATAAGAAACGATAGCATTTGTTACCTCCCAGTATTGACATGATTACTTTCTGATTATTTGTTTCTAAGAGAATAGA
>JAGLQD010000565.1 GCA_023136985.1 Candidatus Sabulitectum sp.
GATCAGATGGATCAGTGTTAGGCCAAGACCGATGGCAACGGGTGCCAGACCCTTTGGAGCTTTTTTATCGGTTGCTCCAAGAATAATCAGAATGAACATCATGGTCATGACAACCTCTGTTACAAGAGCGGCTATCATGGAATAACCACCTGGTGAACCTTCTGCACCAAATCCATTCAATGCAAATCCGTTTGCTATATCGAAGCCCGGCTGTCCGCTGGCAATAATGAAAAGAAGTGCACCGCCGGCAGTAGCACCGAGAACCTGAGATATGATGTAAGGCAGCAATTCCTTTGCTGGAAAACGACCACCTGCCCAGAGACCGAATGACACAGCCGGGTTAAGATGACAACCGGAAATGTGGCCTATAGCAAAGGCCATAGTAAGCACGGTTAATCCAAATGCCAGAGCAACACCAAGATAACCTATTCCCACAACCGGAACCCCTGCTGCCAGCACAGCAGCTCCACATCCACCCAGAACAAGCCAGAACGTACCGAAAAACTCTGCTCCATACTTTCTCATATTATCTCCATCCTGCGTTAGCGTTCATGATATTCACTGTGCTTAGAAGCATTGCATAATTAGTTCTATCTTGTCTGTATCATTCTCTGTGTCAATGGTGGGATGATTTCAGATATCTATACTGTAGTCATTTGATCGAAAAGTGAGCCCAGAGAAGAATTAATCATCCCCTGACTGGTTCCTGCATCAATGGGAGCAATGAACTTGGGTTTTGAATGGTCTTCCTTTAAAGCACCGAAAATGTCATACTGTGGCTGTTTACCGAAAGAAATTAGATTTCCGCCGGTAGCATGTGCAATAAACCTTCCAAGTTTCCTGCCTGGAGAATCTTCCACAAATCTGAGATTGGCCTGAACAGGATCAACTACAAGAACCGGAAGTCCCTGCCTTCCAAGGTGTACTGCCTGCTTCCTGACTCTCTGATAAATGTCACTGTTCCATATATCACCAACTGGCACAGGCTCAGGGTAACAGTCGGATATCAGTATTATGAAAGTCTTTTCCGCACTGGATTTAGAAATTCTTTTTAACTCTGCTGCGGAAAGAGCAAGCAATTCATCAAGGGGACTTGTTCCGTGAGGTTGCAGTTCATTGATTCTTCCGAATACCCGAAGCCTGTTCCTTACTGGTGGAAAGAGGATCACTGACCTTCCATTCTTTATTGCAGAGAGACCTACTCGAGAAGATTGATCAAAGACCTTGTTGAAAAGCCCGTCAAGCATAATCCCCAGATCCTTCAGGTACTCCTGCGAAGATCTGCTTCCATCAACTGCAAGCATGCAAACAACTCTGGGCTTTGAGGACTTTTCCCATTTCCTCCAGTATTCCTTCTTAAGAGGGGAGAAGGGAAGTTTTTCTCCTGCCATGGCTGCAGCTTTCACAGAAAGAAGAGGATTTATACTGGTTACATCAGATGTTGGAACAGATCTTACCGGGCGTCCGTGAACAGGATCCTTTACCATCCGCGAAGATTCCTGAGCTCTCCCTATACCCGAAGCTCCAAGACTTGCAGAGAATTTTTTTACTTCACGGAAAAACCTGTTCTTCATTGAGTCAGAGAGCCCGCTGAGAATTCCTGCCTTCTTATCCTTTGTTACCAAAGCAAGTCCTGAACGGGATTCAGTGTTTCTTATTGATGTAAAGACCTGCGAGAGAATGCTGTCGGTAAGCTCCTGCATTTGCTTTGATGCTATGTTCTTTGCACCGCGCCTGGCCATATCAATCGCATACGAAACTGATTTTGTGATGTCTTCCACAAGTGGATGGTTGCCAGTACTGCCGCAGGATCTGTGACCCAGCGCAAGATAAGCTACCGTTCTCAGATGATGGTCGGTGACTTCCTTTTCTTCAAGAAGTGCTGCTAAAGCAACACTGCTTCTGAACAGTGCAATATCGCCCCGGAATCCTCTGGTTTCCAGCGCGGAGCATGTGAAAGCGCAGGCTTTCATAAACCAGGCTGGAATGCTCACAGCTCCAGTTGTATTTTTTGCAAGGAGAGCAGTCTCCAGAATGTCTGAAGTTTCCATAGAAGCGAAATGGGAAACAAGTACTCGAAGCCTTTTCTCAGGATCAAAGACAGTATGAAGAACTGTACAGAGCCCGAACTTGTCCAGCATCCTGCCTCTGATATCACCTGCTGCAGAAACTGTGCCAAGTATGGCCATCCCTGATTCAAGAACGATGTCCTGTATGCTGTCTTTGAACAGATCAAGATGCTCCATTACAATAATCTTGTCTGTTCCCTTGCTGAGCAGACCGGGCTTCTTTACGATCTGTCCTGTGCGAAGGATCGAATCCAGATCTATGCTGCCAGTCAGGGCAGCCGAATCAGCACCCAGAGGAATTCTTACTGAGTAGATGTAACGCTCTGTTTCCTGGAGCAGTTCACTTTTACCGGTTCCGGATGCTCCTCTTAGAAGCACACCGCCTATCCGCTTGTCTACAACCAGCAATGCGGCCGCAAGAACAGCCTGAGTCTGGTGGAGAGGTATCATCTGTTATCTTCCAGGCATTCACGCCAGTTCCATGGTTTGCCGGCAGATTTGCTTTTCCCGTAAGCTGAGTAGCCGTTGGCAAGTACGTTTAGAATCTCTTCTCTGTCAGGAGCACTTTTTAACCCGCCCTCACGGGTCCGGTGACTTACGCAGACAGGGGCTACCTTCTTCAGACAATCAAATGTTACAGATCTTTCTCCTTTAAAGGCTGCAAAAGCTCTTGCTGCCCGGAGAGTGACGATATCTGCTCTCTGACCGTCGAGACCCAGTTCTGCCATTGCAGCTGCAACTGTTCCAAGCATACCCACAGGCAGGTCAATATCAGATAATTTACTGCGAGCCAAACTGATGCTGTTTTGAAGTTTTATGTCATGCTTGCTGAATATCTCACAGAACTCAGAAGGACTTTCAGCAAATGCAAGAACTCTCTTTACTATTTCAATCCGCTTTTCAGGTTCATCAATAGTTTCAATGGGAACACTCATGGCGAAGCGGTCAAGTATCTGCGGACGAAGCCTTCCCTCTTCGGGATTCATAGTGCCAAGCAGAATGAATTTCGCAGGGTGGGTAACTGAAACATTGTCCTTCTCTACCGAGTTAACCCCTGAGGCTGCACAATCAAGAATATTGTCGGCAATGTTGTCCGGTAGCAGGTTTACCTCATCTATGTAGAGCACCTGATTGTTGGCAAGTGCCAGCAGTCCCGGTTCAAATTCTACTCTGCCTTCTCGAAGAAGAGTATCCATTTTCAGTGTTC
>JAGLQD010000566.1 GCA_023136985.1 Candidatus Sabulitectum sp.
TCCTGCAGGCGATATCGGGAAGTAATCAGATGAGAGTCTTAAATAAACAGGGTTACTCTCGCACCCGAAGAATAGAAGCAGAAACAAAGCAACAGATATTGTTACAGCCTTTTTCACAACTGCACCTCCCTGGAAACACCGAATGTAAGCCTGAATGCATCTCCTGCTTTTTCCGAAGCCATTATGCTTTCAAGGTCAAATCCAAGCCCTGCCCGCCACGGGGAACCCAGACTGAAATTCCATCTGATACCTGCCCGCCAGAAGGGATCCCAGCTGACAGGATCAGTACCATTCCCGGAAGAAAGCTGGCTTCTGCAGTATCCGAAAGCAACCACTACACCTGGATTAAAAGCTGTTCCATGAGGGCGAAGATAAAATGAAGCATTACCCATGGGCTTGAGCTGAGTAAAAGAAACGCTGCCCTGACTGGCATGACCAAAAACAGCGCCTTCGACTCCCAGACCTGCTCTGAATTTATCAGAGAACAGCCAGTTACCGTAAAGTCCTCCGGCAAGTCCGTTGCTGAGGTTCTCACCCCATCCGCCAATGGATGTTATACCTGCTCCTTCATAAACAAAATTAACAGTCCCCGCCATGATGGTTGCGACAACTGTAAGGGTCAGAATTGTGGCCTTGTACAAAATGCCTCCTATACTTCAAAGAAGGGGAGTGCCTGGTACGGCTTTCCCGCAAGAACTCTAAATCTTCCCTCAGATACCTGTTCCGCTGTTTTCAATGCCAGCTCCGCAGTGTTGTTTTCTTCGCTGAGGTGAGCAGCAACGCAGAACCTCAATTCACCGTGTACTATACTGGCAAGTGCTTCAGCTGCAGCATCATTAGAAAGATGGCCTTCACCTGATGCTATTCTCTGTTTCAGCGGCCATGGGTATGAACCATTCCAGAGCATATCAATATCATGGTTAAATTCAAAGACCAGACCATGACATCCCTGAAGCATGGTTTGCACAAGAGGGCTGAAAACGCCCATATCTGTAGCAATCCCAAGTTTGCGGCCCCCTGCTGTGACAGTAAAGCCACTGGGGTCTCTTGCATCATGGGAAATGGTCCACGGTTGCACAGTAAAGTGTCCTATCTGAACAGTATCACCATTTGAAAAGTATTCAATACCGTGAAGCTTCTTACCTATCAATTTGGATCCCTGTATTGTGCCTTCTGTACCAAAGACCGGTATCTCCCATTTTCTGGCAAGTATTCCTGCAGCTCTTGAATGATCACCATGCTCATGGCTTAGAAAAAGCCCAATGGGGTCTGCCCCGGGCAATCCGGAGCTTTCAAGACGAAGAAGATGCTGCTTTCCACTAAGCCCGGCATCAAAGAAAAGCATCTGCCCTCTGTACTGAACAGCCAGAGCATTACCGGATGATCCACTGGCGAGAACTGCCAGGTTCAAGGCACCCTCACTCTGTTAAAGTAAGCAGGAGATATGCCGTGATCCGGTGCCCCTGATCCCCAGCCTCTAGCAAGTGTCTGTTCTTCGCCGGCAGGCAGAGAGTTCAAACTGAATACACAGATTCCCCCTGCGCCCATAGACAATGCTTTCTGCGCCCCTGCAAGGGCATTGCTCACAGTCTGATTCCAGACGCCTATACCGTAAACCACCTTCTCTGGAAATACTGAAGTGGTGGATACTGCAAGTTCAAGAGCCACTGCAGGATTCGATGTATAGGCCATTGGACAGACAAAATCCACAAGACCCGTGGTAAGCCAGTTCTGCCACGGACAGGAAAATTCCGAAGCAGCCGAGTACGGATTGGCCATAACAGCGCATGAGAGAAGTACCCCTGGATCCGCCGATCTCAGCGAAGCTCGAACGGTAGCTACTGTTTCGGTGACTTGTTCTTTTTTCCAGCTGCTCCACTCTTCTGGAGCTTCTTCCGGAGTAAAACCGGTTGCAAGGTAAAAAAGCTCCTTTTCCTCAGGTGAGTAACCGAAAGAAGAGTTCGGATATCTTATGTAGTCAAGATGAATCCCTGAAAAGTCAGGATATTTAGTTAAGATTTCATCTACTATCTCAGAGAGGTATTTTCTTACGCGCCAATCTCCGGGTTCTAGAAAGATCTGGTCTTCCAGGATAAAGAGACTTTT
>JAGLQD010000567.1 GCA_023136985.1 Candidatus Sabulitectum sp.
CAAACTGAGTCTGTAGGGAAATTCCTCCAGATCCTCTCCTGTATCATAGGGGTGGACCTCTACCACTGCTGGTAAATCGCCTGCAGGAATAAGAAGTCCTTCAGAGAAGAGATAGGTACTTGATGAATAGAGAATCTCTCCGCCTGCGTTGCGAACAAGAATATCAAGGTCTCCTTCATCTTCATAAGTCATTTCAAGAAGCGCTTCGCTTTGCAATCCATGCAGCCTGTAGCGCTGCACATTACCCTTTATGGCGTCAGCAGTGATGGATCCGAAAAGAACATCCATTTCACCAGACCGCATGATCTCAAGAGAATAGTCTCCGCTGCCACCTTTGTTATACCTTGAAACCACAACCTGAAGACTCTCGCCTTCAAGAAGACCCATTGAAAGCTTCTCCATTGAATTGGCACTGTAGCTCCCGGCCCACAAACTGTTTCCAGTTCCGTACAGCTCAAGGTCAAGATCAGCGATATCGTCAGTTCCCCGTATCAGGAAATTCCATTTACCCTCTTCCTCTGCTGTGAACGTCCATATCTCTGCCATTTCAGAGGAAGAGAGAGAAGACGAGATACCCTGACTGGTAACAGGTTCAGGATCGAGATACTCTACAGTGAATTCTACGGGTTCGTCGCTCACCGCTTTGACCCAGAACCAGTAGTCGCTGTAGGCGGACAGTGCAAGAGGTTCTCCGGATGTTGAGAAAGAAAGTGGCTCCCCGGAGTTATCGTAGGCAGTCATGGGAACTGCCGGGGAAGAAATCACCTCAATAACCGCGTAATCACTTTCAAGAATACGAATCCACTGATAACCACCAACTTCTGCGCTAAAGACTGTCTCACCGGCATCAACCCCGGGAACTCTCACAGCGTCAGGAAGCGTTACTGCAAGTGCAGCAATAATGAGAAAAATAGAGCCAGTCAAAACGACCACCTTTCATTTCAGCAAAAAAGTATGTTTCAGAAGGCGTAAGATAACAGAAAACGAATAAATCCGTTTGAGTTTAGAACTGCTCTGAAAAAAGGGAAAATGACGGGGAAGTCAGTTCTATACGCTTATCGCTGCTTGAAATACCTGTCGCAAGATCCCAGAGGCACAGAAGACCGTAACCGAAAAGCCTTCTGCTGAATGATACCACCAGAGGGACAGAGGCCGCCTGAACCGAAAGGTGCAGAGAAACCGTTTCTTCTCCCGGACGCCATGCATCAGGCAGTCTTCCGCCGGTGGGCCACACGGAAAATACAAGTTTGAGTTCCGGAGAAGAGGGCTCCGGTCTGCCAAGCATATCTATAAATCTGGTCATATCACCTCCGATATGATGAATAGCGGCTCTGATCTGAGAAGCTGTTCGAACCGGATTATCAGCTGGGTCAGGAAGAGCTGTTATAAAGTCAATGCCATCTTCCCTTCTGTAACCCAGTTCCAGAAGTGAAGATGCTTCACCTGCACAGGCTGCAAGAAGTGCCGACGCACCTGCAGGGGGCAGGATAGTACTGGATACTGATTCATCAGTCCAGAGATTAACCTGTCTGAAAATACCCTTGACTCTGGCCCCGGAAGGAGTTCTTGAAATATCTTTAATGGTCTGATGGAGCCTGGGCAGCTGTGGAACCCGAATACCGGATCTGCCCAGAGAAGAGCGGCTTGCAGCTCGCAAGAACAGTGTTTCCAATTCATCAAGTCTGTGAAGCTCTGCGGGAAATTTTACCAAGTTCCTGTCCCCCTTGGATGATATTTAGTAATGGCATCAGAAAGCCGTTTTCTGCTCACTGAAGTATAAATCTCTGTTGTCCTGATGTCAGAGTGTCCAAGAAGCTCCTGTACGATCCTGAGATCAGCTCCTCCTTCAAGAAGATGGGTTGCAAACGAGTGCCGAAGAGCATGAGGATAAACTCTGGACACTATCCCCGCCTTCAAAGCTGAGCTTCGCACAATATTCCATACAGTCATCCTGGAAAGTGGGTTCCCGTTTCTTGTAAGAAAGACCGTTCTTGCGGAGCTGCCTCTGGAAACTGTTCCTCTCCACAGGTCCAGGTAGATCGCCAGCCACTTCACAGAAGGAAGACTCATAGGGACCATCCGTTCCTTCGATCCCTTC
>JAGLQD010000568.1 GCA_023136985.1 Candidatus Sabulitectum sp.
AATATCCGGAACAAGAAGCAGATCGCAGACACCCCATCTGGCCATTGCATTGGCTCTGGACTGCAAGGCAGAGGAAAGTGCTGTTATTGATGCTCTCTATTCCTATGCAGGTGTTTCCATGTGTCTGGGTGTATTCCTCAAAGATATGCACCTCATGGACAAAGCCTCCGTTGATGATATACTCAAGTTTTATTCTCTGTACCCCGGCTGGATGGTGGTAGCAGCTTCAACAGAGAGAAGTATGTTCAGTCAGAGCAGCGAGTTCGGCGGAGTTTCAGCCTCGGTCAAACTTGGATCCATATCTCAGGAAGACTGCAGGGCATGGTTCAGAGCCGTACTGATGTGGGATCCTCCGGAAAGCTTTCTGGAATGGTTTCACAGTGAGACCGGTGGTCTTCCAGGATTGTTTGCTCTTGCTATAAGACATCTTGAGAGGCGCGGATACCTGCAGGGCAAAGGCGGAAGTTATGTGATCGATTCCGGTTGCATGAATTTTCCGCTGGGAAATAGACTCGCTTTCGGGACAACTGCAGAGATAAACAACCTTCCAGTCGACCTTACTCCCTTTCTGGGCAGAGAGACTGAACTGAGCAGAATAAGAGATTTGCTGGATGATGGCGCAAGGCTGATCACTCTCAAGGGAATGAGCGGTATGGGCTGCAGAAGGCTTGCAATAAGAGCAGCAGGTCAGAATGAATCCATGTTCTCCACGGGTATCTGCCTTGTTGATTGTGACCAGGGTGGTGATTCTGCACCTGTCAAACTTGCTTCCGAACTCTCTCTTCCATCAGGCAGGGATGCTAAAACCAGCATTGAGAACTTCCTTAACGATGCCAGAATGCTTCTTGTTCTGTTAAATGTAAGCTCCGGAGATGAGATAGTACCATATATTTCTCAGCTTATTCAAAACTGCAGCGAGCTGACAATTCTGGTAACTTCAAGAGTTCCACTGGATATCTCGTGTGAAGTTGTTGTACCAATCGGAGGAATATCCACAACAAGACCATCCAGTGAAATGCCATCTGACGCCGCAAGAATATTTATTCAGGCAGCTGAGCGACTTGCAGGAGTAAGGTTCTCAGGTGACTTGAACCTGAATGTGGTAGAAGATATTTGTACTCTTGTTAACGGTACCCCACTTGCAATTGAGCTTGCAGCATCCTGGACAAGAGTTATGCCTGTTGTTTCCATCTGCAAGAGAATACGGGCCAATCCCTCTTTCCTTGGCGGTACAGACAAGGAGAAGACAACAGATGGTCTGGCAGATCTTTTTCAGCAGTCATGGGAGCAGCTCTCTCCCATGGAAAGAAATGCTGCTTCCAGATTGACGGTATTCGCAGGGCACTTCTCAGTTGAGGAAGCTGAAGAGATCTCTGATGTACCTCTGGAAATGATCATGTCCCTTGTGAACCGATCATTCCTTCTTCGAGATGATCACGGGATACACATTCCCGCTTTAACAAGCGATTTCATTATGCAGGAAAGGAACCCGTTCTTAAAAGGTTACGAAGTAGCAAGAGAAATGCATTGCCGCTTCTTTGCCGCAAAGGCGGCATTTCTTGGAGAGATGGCACGAACAGGCAGAGAAGCAGGGCTTGGTCTGGACTCCATCAAGGATTCGTTCGGTGATATTTCCCTGGCCTGGGAACTGGCCATTGAAAAAGGCAGACACCGGTTTCTGCGACAGATGCTGATTCCTCTGTCAATTTATTGTCTGGACAGGGGAAGGATCCGAACGGGATTTAATATGCTTAAAGAGGCTTCTTCCAACATTGAGACTGATATTCCTGATGGTCTTAGAGCCATTATTCTTTCCAGCCAGAGTCTTCTCGCTTCTCGCATGGGTCGTACTGCACTCTCTCTGCAACTGGTACAGGAGGCTCTTGATCTTACTTCCGGTTCGGAGGGCTGCGACAGAGCCTCGGTTCTTTATTCACAGGGGCGAATGATGGTTGAACAGGGAAAACTCTCAACAGCAGAGAATTTTCTTAAGCAGGCTCAGGATATCTTTTCCAGGGAAAGTATGCACCTTGAATCTCTTGAAATAGAGCTTCAAGTTTTGAAATGCAACCTTCTAAGCGGTAACTACAGCCTGGTCCGCTCAACACTGCCTTCAGTAGCTGAAAGGTGCAGACAAATGTCATTCCGGACAGGAGAATGGAAGACCAGGCTTTACATGGGTAATCTTGCCGCTGCTGACGGTGACTATGTACGAGCCAGAGAAGCCTTCCTGAGCTACCTGTCATCTGTGAAAACCGCCGGGTATACAGGTCTTTGCGCCCAGGCTCTTAATGAGGTTGCCGGGGCGGAAGCCAGTCTGGGCAGTTATGGGGAAGCTGAACAGCACTACAAGGCAGCAGCAGAATATTTTAAACGGATCGGCAGTACCCAGGGGCAGGCAGGTATCAAGCTCAACCTTGCCATATTGAATCAGATCAGAGGTAAGGACGGGGAAGTTAAGAAGAACTATGCCGAAGCTCTTGAGCTGGGAGAGAAAGCTCATGACGAGAATATCATAGCAAACTCTCTCTGTGGACTTGGTTTTCACTGTATTGATTCAGGAGAAATCAGGAAAGCTGATTCTTTTCTCAGAAGAGCCGCAAGTATTTCAAACCGTACCGGCAACAAACCTGCACTCATAAGAGTGCTGTACGGTCTGGCTGTTCTGGACAGGATCAACGGCAATCCCATCCGTTCAGCGGTTACTGCTCTTGCTCTTCTTCACAGCCCGTTTGCAGACTCAGAGTCTGAAGGGTTCTGTATGGAACTGATTGGTGATCTCAGAACAGACCTGGGGAATGAAAAGATGGAAGAACTGCTCCACGATACCGACAATGTTTCTCTGCAGGAACTTCTGGACATCCATACCGTTGCGGATGAACCTGCTGAAGACGGAGCCTACAGAACCCCCTGAAAACACTCAGTGAAATCAAGCAGAAACTTAATCTCCCAGCAGAACACAATTCATAACATCAGTTCCAATTTCGGTCTGCAGCCTTATGAGGTAACACCCTGAGGCAAGTTCAGATGAAGGAATCCATGAAACACTATGCTCACCCGCCAGGAAACAACCATCTTCAACCACATCAACAATTCTGCCGTTAAGATCGTAAACAGTAACGGAAGCACTCATTGCTGAAGGCAGGCTGCAGGTAATACTCAGACTGGACGAGAACGGATTTGGGGAAACGGAAGTGATCATTACAGCAGGGGAAAGATCGGCGGATTCAATACCGGTCTCAGGTGCGTATTTGATAAGAAAACCCTGCATACCATTTACAGAAGACCAGGCTTGACCTGCAGCTATGTAACCGCCTTGGGAAAGCTGTCTGGCAGAGTAAATAATGATGCACCCGGAATTGTATACCTGATCACTCCAGAAAAAACTACCCTCATAGTCCATTCTGACGATCATTCCGCTGGGATCAATATCAAAGTTGTTTCCTGGTGGTTGATACCTGTTCTCTCCGCCGTAGATAATGCCCCCGTCCATGGTGGTATCTATGCTCCAACCATAAGCTGCAGTATCACGGTCCCAGTAAGGAGGACCGCTGTACCAGTCAACATTGCCGTAGTAATCAGTGTGGGCAATTGTTGGACTGTTGTTGGTCAGAATGAGTAGTCCACCATCTGCGGCTTCACACATGTCAAAGCCATATTTTCCAATTAGTTCAGGGATCCAGTATTCAGAAAGGAGGTCACCGTCCATGCTGTATCGTACAATGTATGTTCCACCTGGATCCCCTTCAAGCCTACCGCTGCAAAGAACAATGATTACATCATCAATACAGAGAATTCTTCTGGCTCTGTCCCACATCACCCATCCCCACTCCCTTGTCCACAGAGTGTCACCCTGAGAGTCGGTGCGAAGAATCCAGGCTTGATTCATTCCCTCAGCAGGATCAATCTCCCCGCAGACCGCAAAACCTCCGTCAGGAATCAAGCAAATTGAGTATCCTGTTTCTGAACCCGGATAGCCTGAGTTGTATAGCTTTGTCCAAATCACCTGACCCGCTGAATCGAGTTTTGACAACAGGACACCAACACTTGATGTGGGTGTTTCTCTACCCCACCCGGTTACAATTAAATCTCCATTATCAAGTTCTGTCGCAGAATAGCCACACTGATGATCAAGGCCGGATCTTGCACCCCAGAGGATGTCTCCTGTCCATGAAAGCCTGCACATTGTGTATCCGGAGTCTACTGATGTGCCCATTGTAGCTGCAAATCCACCATCGCTGGTTTCTGAGATAGAGTTGAAGGTTGACCAATATCCAGGGAAATACAGTCTTTCCCACTCCACTGCAGGAGGGTCCATTCCTGTAGCTGCATTTGTCAGGCAGAGCAGAAGACCACCTATTATTAACACCCTCATTCGCTTACCTTCTTCCCGCTAGTCTGTCAGCTTGATCCAGCCGATCCTGACATTGGAGGGTCTATCGTTTC
>JAGLQD010000569.1 GCA_023136985.1 Candidatus Sabulitectum sp.
GAATGGCTCAGCCATGTTATCAGATCATCCAGTTCTACAGCTGAGGCAGTTGCAGCAGGAAACATGGGTTATGCTCTGAGCGACGCCGTTCTTGATAATCCCGAGTGCCCGGTATTTGTTGTGGAACTCAGCAGCTACCAGTTGGAAACAACAAAAAGTCTTAAGGCTTCTTCCGCAGTTATTCTGAATCTTACGCCTGATCATCTTGCCAGGCACGGAACAATGGAGAACTACGGTGCCGCCAAAGCCATGGTATTCATGAATCAGGGCTCCAGGGATTCCGCAATCCTGAACTATGATGATCCTCTTCTTGAAAAATACAGGAATATTTCGGGTGGATCACAGAAGTATTTCTCCATGAAAGAAGAAGTGCCTTCAGGAACATGGATGGATAACTCCGGAATGCTCTGGTACAAGGATGATTCCCGCAAGCTTGCGGTTATTCATTCGAAAGAGCTCGCCTTGTCTGGAAAGCACAATGTGGCCAATGCTCTTGCTGTGATCTGCATGGCTGTTTCGTACGGAATACCAGCCAGGCGTCTGGTATCAGGGTTGAAAGACTTTCCTGGAGTTCCTCACCGGATTGAACCGCTGGGAACTGCCGGGGGCTTGACCTGGTTCAATGACTCCAAGTCTACCAATGTGGACTCTCTGCGGGTTGCCCTGGAGAGTTTTGATGAGAAAGTGATTCTAATTGCCGGGGGCAGGGAAAAGAACAGCGACTATTCCCTGCTGAATGATCTCATTAGAGAAAAGGTAAAAAGCATTGTTCTTTTCGGCTCAGGAGCGATTTCTCTGGCCACTCAGTGGGAAAATACAGCAGAAATTTCCGTGGTTGACCGTCTTGAAGAGGCTGTGAAGATATCCCTGACTGTTGCAGAGAACGGGGATTCGGTTCTTCTCTCCCCGGGATGCGCCAGCTTCGATCAGTATGCTGACTTCGAGCAGCGTGGCGATCACTTCAAAAAGCTTGTGCAGGCCCTCAAATGACACATTCTGCATCAATGGCCATGAAAATACTAATTGGGTCAACAGTTACCATTCTTGTCATAGGAGTGCTTGCAGTGGGAACCGCAAGTTCTTTCTACTCTCTTAAGGAGACCGGTTCCGATACAACATATCTGAAAAGACATCTGGTACGGATAGCCATAGGCATTGCAGCCTGCTTTATTCTTGCCACCCGTTCAGATGTATTCTTCAAGCGCAGTGCCTGGCCTGTGTATGTTCTAAGTGTTCTGGCAGTGGTTGCCACTTTTGTTTTGAGGGATACTCAGTTTGCTCCCAGGGTGAACGGTTCAGTCAGATGGCTTGATCTCGGGGTGAGAATACTACCATCGGATTTCGTAAGATTCGGTTTTGTACTGCTTTCGGGATTACTGATCTCAAAGGGTTCGGTTGACATAAGGAAGTTCAACGGCGTTGCGGTAATTGCTTCTCTCGCACTTCTGCCCAGTATGCTCACCATCCTTCAACCGGATTTATCAGGTACTGCTTTTACTCTGTTTGTAATGCTGGTCGTGCTTTTTGTGGCAGGCGCCCGCTTCTCTCACATTTTTGCGGTGGCAGGGGTTCTGCTGCTGCTTGGTGCCTCTGCAGTTCTGATCAGAAGCGACTATCAGCTTGACAGAATAAGAGCCTCTTTCCAGGAAAACACCATGGAGCAGGACGACAACTACCAGACACTTCAGGCCAGAATCACCCTTGGAAGCGGTGGTTTCGCAGGGAGGGGCCTTGGGCAGAGTCGCCAGAAGAGGGGTTTTCTTCCAGAGGCACACACAGATTTCATACTTGCTGTTATTGGAGAGGAATCGGGTTTTCTTGGAACATCTGCGTTGCTGATTCTTTTCTTCATGCTATTTTTCTCTTCACTGTGGATCGCCAGAGGTGCCAGCAGCACATTTGATGCTGTGACCGGTGGCGGTGCAACAGCAGTTCTTTTAACAGGTGTAATAATTCACACAATGGTGAACAGTGGAGTGATACCCGTTACTGGAATGCTTC
>JAGLQD010000057.1 GCA_023136985.1 Candidatus Sabulitectum sp.
TATCCCATAAGCCCGGTAACATGGGAGTTTAACAGTCTGCCCATGGAATCTCCAAAATAGGTAATAGGATTTATGTAGTGATCGTTGTAATGAATGATCTGGGAAATTCGGCCTTGGATGGCAGCCAGAGAACTCCAGTGAGTGCCGGAAGGGCAGGGTGATGATTCCTGAACAGGTTCAACAATATCACCAACTCTGTATCTGATAAAGGGCATAGCGTAGTTATCCAGATCAGTGACCAGAAGTGAAAATCCATCACCATGCTCCAGAGGCTCATATTCAAGATAGACATGAGGGTCAGTTACATGGTAAAGGCCGCAGTGTTTGCACTGGAAGGCTATTCCATTGATCTCACTGCACCCATACATATCTGTAACCGGCCCCAGAGAATTTTCAATAATGCTCTTTGTGGGAGTCAGCAGTGTTTCAGCAGTGGTGAATACTCTACTGCATCTGAAATCGGGAGATATGTTCGCAATATGCTTTGCAATAAGTCGAAGGCTGTTTGTGTAGCCTGTGATGAAAGCGGGATTTTTTTCCAGGATTGTTGAAACTGCGTAATCCAGTTCCTGCGGGTCATTGAGGTTACAAGCTGGAATTCGAAGTTCATTCATCAGGAACGCATTGAGTCTTGATGCAGGTCTCTTCCACAGAATATTCACGGTCTTGGGGTTTCCCCATACATTCGCTGTCTTTGCACCAGGATACCAGCCACTTTGCATTTGTCCAAAGGACAACGCAGCTTTTCCCATGCCAATTGTGGATCTGTCTTTGTAATAGGATACAGGTATTCCGCTGGTCCCACTGGACGAACCTTTAACCACCCCGGATAGGTCGGTGCCATTCTGTTGAATACTTTTTTGCAGAGGTAACAGCTCTTCTCTGGTAAGAGGTGGTATTGATTCTAAATCGGAGAGAGAAACAAGTTGTTCAGGTGAAAAAGATGCGTCCGCAAATTTTGTTTTGTAGAATGAAATATTTTTTTCTGCATGGATCAGTAAAGACTTAATCCGCTTTATCTGGTAAGCTTCTAACTCTACCTTGGACCAGGTCCAGGAATTCTTTAACAGCTCTATTCCGGATGTCAGAGGCGTCTTTTTCAGCAACTGGTAAGCTGGAATCCCAACATATCCCGCCAGCAGTTTTCTTGCAAAACTCATCTCTTTTTTACCAATGATCGAAATTTACTGTACATATTTGCAACCGTGCTAAACGGAAATGCCCCCCTCTGTGCTTCTGTTTTGAACACAGTACGCACAGAAGAAAGAAATTTCATGGTTTTGAGTTCAGTGACTCCGATTCTGGTAAAGCTTCTATCGGGAACAGGCCCTTTTCCGGGAACAGCATGAACGGAGCGGTAGCCGGAGCCAAATGCGGTATCAATGCAGAATTGATTGTAATCTCCGTGTGGCCAGCAGATATGCTTTACCTCTTTTGAAAGTTTCTCTTCAATTATTGCTTTTGATCTAATTATCTCATCCCTGACTCTTGTTTGATAATCTGCAACGCTCTCTGTGCCATCCACAAGCGTTCCATTCTCCGTGTATTTGTTGTAGAGCTTTTTCACAACAGACATAGCGTGAGAAAAACTGTAGTTTCGCCAATCAGTTCCTTCAAGAATAGAGATACATTCTTGATTAAATGAAAGATTAATTGAAACTCTTCTGGTGACCAGAGCAGAAGATTCAGTAAAGAATGGTGTTCCGTATGGAAGAAGGTTGGGAAAAACAGCATCTGTTATGTAGAATGGTTTTCGTTCAGGGAATAGATTACCAATGGGATACAGCCAGTCTGCCCCGGGGTTGTGAAAATCCCGGATCGTTGAGTCTCTAAAAACTTTTGTATGGGTCATCGTGTGCGACTGGATATCTACCAGACCGGAAGATTCCATCAGACGCATTTCTGCCCATGACAGGAAGCCTGAAGACTCCAGATCAGATACCAAACACTTTCCGTTCCAAACATCTTCCATGGTAGGACGAACTATTTCAGCTGGATCTACATACTCGGGACTGACAAAAATAGTGGCTTTAGCGTTATAGCGCTTCAACAGAGGAAAAACATGAACAAAGTTGTCCAGATAGCCATCATCAAAGGTAAGGCAAATAGCCTTTGTATTCGTTGACATGGCGTTGTTTAGCTCTGCGTATTCATCCAGACACAGGAAGGAATAGTGATGAGAACTGTAGTATTTCAACAACTGCTCAAAAATTCTGGTTGAAACAGTCAGTTTGGATTTGTACCAGTTTGGATCCGGGGCTGGAGCCACGGAATGAAAGTACAAAACTGGAATTGCTGAAGAGTGTGTCAAAAAAACCTCTCGAAAAAACAGAAAAAATATTAACCCTCTTAATTGATTATTATAGCAAATATAGCACGAAGATGAATCTGTAAATTAGAATCAAGTAGGGGTGTTGTATTATATCATGAATGCACTGGTAAGAGTCATTGATCGTCTTAGATTTGCCATTCCGTTTTATGCGAACAAGCAGAAAAAAGCATTCGATTATGCCACAGAAATAAGCAAAATGTCCCCCAAAAACACTGGGAATATAGAAACTTGTATCTCACAAAAGAAGAGAACACGTATCCAGAATGGGTTGAGTGTAAAAAAGTGAAAGATCTTTCGGTAAACCAGTCGGGTAAAACCGGTCTTGTTGTCAGCCACTACAAAGGATAGGGCGAGTACAATGGTATCCATAAGCGTGTTGTTTATCACGGGTTCCTTAGGCCCCGGTGGGTCAGAGATACAGATGCTTAAGCTGCTGAATGGCCTGAAAAACGAGATACCGAAAAGAAGTGTTGCCTATTTCTCATCGGGTTCATTGCATAAAGATTACCAGGCAACAGGAGCCAACTTGATTGAAATAGATCGGGGTGACGGTAACTATTTGAAAAAATTCAACAGTGTGTGGCATAATTTAAGAGACAGAGCTGCTCAGTGCCAGCCGGATATTATTCACTCTCAGCTTCCGCAAACCAACCTGTTGACAAGCTTTGCCTTGAAATCGATGGGAGTTCCAATCATTCTTTCAGAACGCGGCGTTGGCAGAACAAGGCCATTCTGGGAAAAGGCGTTGCGATCTCTGGCTTATAGCCGAGTTGACGCATTTGTTACTAATTCAAAGGTAACCAGAAAAAGAATGATTAATCGGGAGAAATTGACGCCAAGTCAAGTCAGAATTATTCCGAATATTGTTGATCTACAGATCCCGTTGCCGGAATCATTACTGGGGTTGCGAAAAAAGCTCGGATTACCTGAAAACTCTACATTGATCACTGCAGTTGGAGGTTTGCGTCAGGTTAAAGGCTATGATGTTCTTTTGGACGCTTTTGCGATTTTGCATAAGACGCATGATAATATCAATCTTCTGATTGTAGGTGAGGGGCCTGAGCGGCAACTACTGGAGAAGAAAATCAATTCCCTTCAACTACAGAATTCTGTTTGCCTCTCTGGCTACCGAGATGATATTGCAGACATTCTTGCTATCTCCGATATATATATTTCTTCGTCTTTCAGCGAAGGGCAATCCAATTCTATACTTGAGGCAATGGCTTCCAGCTTGCCAATAATTGGAACGGCCGTGGGAGGAACACCTGATCTGTTGCGGAATGGTGAGGCTGGAATCCTGGTTCCCCCGAGGGATTCCAAAGCAATTGCAAAGGCTCTGGATGTTTTTCTAAAAGATGAATCAGAACGAGATAGACTAGCAGTTAAGTCTGAACAGTATATCAGTACAGCTCATTCCAGTAAGAGTGTAGCCGATGAGTATGTAAAGTTTTACCATGAAGTTATTGCAGAATACAAGAGGAAGCATGCATAAAAAACTCGGTGTGCCGGTGTTGATGTTTCACAGTATTCGCCCGGAAGGGATGATTGATTCTCCTCTTTCTGTACCCTTGAAGGTTTTTACAAGAAACATGGAGGCTCTTGTTCAAAGAGGCTATAAAACAATAACTATGCAGGAACTGTATAATTATGTAAGTGGTACTGTGGACCTTCCGGAAAAAGTTGTAGTTCTGACTTTTGATGATGGATTTCTTGATAACTGGATTTATGTATTTCCTGTTTTGAAAGAACTTGGACTCAAGGCTGTAATATTCCCAACAATTGATTTTATCGGAGATGGTCCCCAGAGGGAATACTACCGGTATCCGGAAAAAGGTTCTTTACCGGAATGCAGAGGGTCTGTAAGGTGGAGCGAATTGCAGGAGATGCATGATTCAAGTGTTTTTGATGTGCAGTCGCACACCATGACGCATACATGGTTGTTCTCCGGCCCTGGAATAGTGGATATTTTCAATGGAAAAAATATGCACAAATGGCTTGCATGGAATCTTCATCCAGAGAAAAAGTCAGTAATTTTTGATAAGGATTCAAGTGGGTTAGTGCCTCTGGGGTATCCGGTCTTTGAGAATGGCAGGGCTTTAGGTGTTAGAGAGTTTATTCCAGATAAAGCTTTTGTGGATGAACTTTCAGGCAGATTTGCAGCTCGGAAAGAGGCTGGAGATATTGATAGCTCCAGCTGGAAATTAGAATTGGAACAGTATAAGAATGAGTGGATTAAAGACCACGGGTCGATTGGCAGGCTTGAAACAGTCAAAGAGCAACAAGACAGAATTATAACGGAGCTTTGTACAAGCAGAAGTATTCTGGAGAAGAAACTGAATAAGGAAGTTAAGTTTCTCTGCTGGCCGGGTGGGGCAAGAAGTGAGATTGCAAAATCTCTAACCGGTGAATGTGGATATATAGCTACAACCGAAAGAGGAACCAATGTAAATAAGCCCGGTGAGAATCCGGCGAGAATCCGCAGAATGGGTTCATTTTCTCTATGGACATACAAGGGTTTAAGAGGCTGGATCGGCCCGAGGTATTTTGTTGAATTACTAGAGAGATACAAAGGCAACGCAAGAAGTGCTGTTCTCTGTAAAATATACAAGGTTGGCTATATTCTGGGTGCACTGCTTAGAAGAACAAGATCGAACAGGTGAAAGACTGAATATGAAAAAGATATGTGTACACTCTAAATCAGGATATTTCCATCCAAAGTGGATTGAGTTTCTGCAGAAGTACGGAGCTGAAGTTCTTGCTACCGATCTTCAAGAGCCGGGAAGTCAGGAGAAGATCAAAGCATGTGATGGTGTAATGTGGCATTTATCCATGAATCCCTCAGTTCTCCAGTCTGCAGGACCAATACTGAACCCGGTGGAATTTGCCCTGGGTAAGAAGGTATTCCCAAACTTTAAAACCCGATGGCATTTTGAAGATAAATTTGCCCAGAAATACCTTTTCGATGCCCTGGAGGTAAAGACTCCTGCCACCTATTGTTTCTGGAACATAGATTCAGCGATGAAATGGGTTGAAGAAGCTGCTCAATTTCCACTGGTACACAAAAACGGTCGAGGCGCTGGTTCTGTTAATGTAAGCATGGCTAACAACAAACAGCAGGCGATAAAAAAGATAAAGCAAGCATTTTCAAACCACGGAGTCTGGCATCAAACAGGTTATTGCAGTGTAACCAACCGAACCATTTCAAAAAGAATTCGAAATGAAATAGCGAATTTTGCCATAAGGCTTCATGATTCATCTATGCATATTTTAACAGGAAGAATGCCTCATCTTCCCAGGCGTTACTGGCTGCCGGAAAAGGATTGCGTTCTGTTCCAGGAATTTATGCCCAAGAATGAATTTGACACTAGAATAACTGTAATAGGAGACAGAGCATTTGGCTTCAGGAGATGGAACAGACCGGATGATTTCAGAGCATCCGGCGGGGGAAAGCTTGACCATTCAACAGATCAAATAAATTTAGAGTATGTGCGGATGGCTTTTGAGATAAGCCGGAATGGTGGATTTCAATCTATGGCCTACGATTTCCTGAAGGATGCTGACGGGAATCCCGTTGTGTGTGAGATGAGTTTTGGTTATCAGAATAAGGCAGTGTATGATTGTTCTGGCCACTGGGACAAGGATCTAAACTGGCATCAGGGTCAGATGTGGCCTGAAGAAGCGCACGTTTTTGATTTTCTGCATGAAAATGGAATTTAGCTCCCATACCTATTGCCAGAAAGTAGTAAATATCTCTGGAGTTAAAAGCATCTCCTCCAAAGGCGTAAACAAAAATACCCATAACTAATATAGAAGAAGTATACAGCAGATTCTGATCAGAATTGGATGTCAGGTGAATTTTGGAACCTCGAAGGTTTACGTATATCAGTGATGCAAAAAGAATCCACCCCAAAAGACCTAGTTCGGTTAGAATGCTTATGTAGCCGTTGTGCGCTGCTCGCGTGAACCCAATCAGGTTTGCTCTTTCTGAAAAAACAGATTGCCAGTTCAAGTAACCAACACCAAAAATAGGATATTCTCGAAAAGACTCTAGACCATATTCTATGTTTTTTGCGCGAAAATAAATTTCGTTTGGTTCATTTGCTTCTTCATTTCTGTTAACAAGAGTTAGTATTCTATCATTAGAAAATGAAGCATATTCAGACGTTGATATATAGTAAAACACAACAAAGCTGAACACTGCAAGAAAAATGTATCTACGGATTGAGCGTTTGTATACCATGAAAATTACAATGAAACCAGCAATAGCGGTACGGGCTGCTGCTAAAAATACGATAGTACCGCATACAAATATCCAGATCCAGATTAGATTATTTATGGATACTCTATTCTTTCTCTCCAGAAGAAAGAATAGAAGTGGCAAAGAAAACATTCCTGCGTACCCAGCTTCTTTGTGTCGTGGAAGCACCTCAGAGAGAAAAGGTAAACTATCCAGTCCAAATATAGCGGGTAATCGTCCATACATGGTAAGAGCATATGCAAAGAGGATAGATAGCAATAGTAGATCTCTATCAATAGGGGAAAAAGAAGACACATGATTAACTATAAGGACATAGAAAAATAAGATACCGATTAGTTCGTAATAAACAACTATATCAAATGAGCCAGCTACAAAAGTGTACGAGAATAGCTTATATGATACCCATACAATGAGTAGTCTGAATTCTGCTTTGGTTGAAAGTTTTCGCAGGGTTTTCATAAATGATTCGGGTGAAGCAAATAATAGAATTACGAAAAGGAAAAGACGTGGGTTGGAACTGGTTATTAAAGGTAATTGGATTCGTGTTGACACAAACGCATACAGTATAAAAATATAGAAAAGTATTTTCCTGAAAACAACAGACTTTGACGCTATGATAGATGTAATGATAGTCACTAAGATAGCTAGAAATATATCAATCATGTGGTAAGCAATTCGTCAAAAAATCTATGTAATTGCTTCCAATATGCTGCCATAGTAGTTTTTCGGGAGGAGTAGAATTCCCAGCATCAATACATTTGGCTAAAGCTGTTGCTATTGATTCTGGTTCATTCAAGTCAGCAGTAAATCCAATTGCATATCTCTCAAAGAAGCTGGCCAATTCCGATCCCGGTGGGGTTAGAGCAAGAATTGGAACTCCTGTAGCCATATAGTCAAATATTTTATAAGGTAGAGCATAGCTAACATCGCTACCTGACTGTGCAAATAAAACATCAGCTCCTGCAAGGTAACCCATTAGATCTGAATGGCGTACTCGCGAATGTAAGTGCAAATTTTTAGAAAGTCCTGCTTTAGCAAAGAGTATTGACTCTGAATTCGGAATATATCCCCAATGATGTACACGCAATGGCTTATTATAGGATGCTGATAATTTCGCAAAAGGGTTAATCAAAGATGTAAGGGTCCGTTCTCCATACAGGGTTCCTGAGTGGGCAATATTAATGCTATTTTCTTCTGCCAAGATTCGATTCCCTTTAAAAGGATAATATCCGTTTGTAATTACAGCAGATGGAGTATTTGCAAATTCAGGAAAACGCTTAACAAAGCAACTTTTCATTGTGGTACTGCAAAATACAACAGCTTTAGCTTTTGAAATAATTCTACGCTCTACATGCGTATATTTTAGTCGTGCTTTATTACCCCAGTTGTAACCAGTCCAAGGATCTCTGTAATCCAGTATCAGAGGAACCCCACTCGAATCTGAGACTTTTTCAGCGGCAAGAAAACTGCTAAACGGAGGCCCTGTAACAATGATTGCATCATATCTATGCTGTTTTGTAAGGCGTAACCCTGCTCGAGTTGCAAAAAACTTCCAGCCCTCCCATACATCATGTTTGAATAGAGCTCTTCGAAGTAATGATAACACTCTTCTCTTTAGTCTGTGGTATACATCACGGCGATAATCGGTGGTGCTGGGAAGAAAAACTTTTGTACGACTGATGATGTTGTGGTTGCTGTTGACAGAATCATCAAGACCAGAGGAATAGCGATTTTTTACAGTGATAACATCTGTAATTATGTTATTACTGCTAAACTCTTTAGAAAGAGCTGACATGCGTCTTGCCCCAACCAGAGAATCTGGGGCAAAAGCATATGAGAAGATTAGCAGACGCTTTATAGAATGGGTCTCGATGATTTTCATGAAAATCTAAAAGCCTTTCATCTGGTAACTCAGTCAATCTTTTCAAATAGAATGTGTATATGACTTGGTCGGGTGGATACAAATGGTCTCTGTACTCTATTTAGGAATCTTGCAAAGCTTGAGCAAAGTTTCTTAACTTTTGATACTTCAGTTGGTTTCAACAAAAGCTCATTACAATAGATGCATTTTTCTATTTGGTTGTATGTCCCGTTTGGGTTGCCAGAAAAGCTCATCAAGGCAGAAGATAGCCAGTTTGTACGATTCTTACTGGCTCCCGAAAAATAGAAACCTCTGGTCACAAGTTCAGGAAATAAGGCACGTAGTTTTTCAAGAGAGAATGTATTTCTATGCCCCCATGGAGGATTAACTCTATTACAGTGTGCACAGGTTGTTTTTCCAAGTCTGATGTCTTGCTCAAAAGGAACTCCTACTAAAACATACTTGCCAGTGACTCGGGATAACTCTGAAGCCATTACTGGTACAGCTTGAGCAGGAATGTGCTCTAATACTTCGAGACACAAAACAATATCAAAGGAGTGTTCGTTAAAAGGTAGATCGCAGCCGGTGCCAACTATCGGTAGAATGTCGACATTTCGCTTCTTGTGGCTTAGCACGAGATCTATCGCAATAGTGAATTCGACCACATCGGATATTATCTCGCCGATGAAACAATCCCTAGCTCCAACATCAAGAACATTTCCCATGTCACTTGGTATTAGAGAATATACTTTCTCCAATAGTTCTTTCTGTGATAAACTGCTCCTATTTTCCGGTATATCAAGCCTGCTCCAGTCGAGTAAATTCGTATTGAAATTAACTGTTTTATCCATGGGAAGTACCTTTACAAGAGTAAAAAGCAAACCTTTTCAATATCGCTCTATGACCGCGTATGATCATAGTGATACCAAGTCTAAGTGGTGGCAAAGGAGTATAGCGCACAATTCGTGAGATTTTTTCTAAACCTCCTTTAAGGATACCTTTCTGGGAAGGAATATTCTTGATTGAGGTAATCATATAGATTGATTTCACATCAAGACTAGGCATCCTATTTGTCAAATATTTAATCATATTGGGATAAATACTTCGACCTCTGAACTTCTCACTAGTAAAGCAGTGAGTGATTTCTCTCTCATTTCCTCTAAGGCCAATATTTTTTTCTTCATCTTTTACTTCGAGTTCTCGGGTTATTAACCAGGAAACGTGAGCTAATTCCCCGTTTATCCAGGAACCAAAAGCACCTTCAGATGAACCATATGCAACATATTTATTGTATACCTTTTGAAACTCAGTGTTTTTGCAGTTAATTAAATCGTTATCTGATAGCGGTTTAAAATCGTAATTATTACTGGAATTATCTTCTTTCAATGTCTCAGTAGAAACCCGAAAAACAACATACTCAACTCGTGCAAGTAAATAGGTTCTATACCACCCAACAGGATTACTTTTTATTATTCGAATTTGTTTCGTCAGTACAGCTAACACGCTTCTATTAATCGTTACGTTGAACTCAGGAAGAAATATTTTCACGCCGCCAAACCGTTTCTTAAAGGAATTTAGACCTGTTTCATTAGAAGTAACTCCGCCAAGATTAAATAGCGACAGCCCACGGTCTTTATATAATTCCATTACTTTGTACAACAGGTAGTTGGATGCTCCTAGTTCCATGCCTAGAGGGCTTGTTCCGGCGGAGAACAGGTATCCACCATTTTTCGTTTTCAAAATGCAGGCGGAAGAAATAACCTTCCCATTGTGCTTTGCGAAGCAAAGTTCAGCAGCATCATTCTCTAGCAATGCTTTCACAAAAGGGTTTGTCTCTTTATGATCTGATTCTAAGTTGCGTCTAAGTTGAGACAGATGCTGCATCTCAACGTGCTGATCCAAAGAATCTACGCCGTTGCAACAAGAGAATGAAACCTGGGCTTTTTCTGCTTTTCTAACCATGTTGCGGTGCTTCGAGTGAAGAGTTGTCATGTTGAAGTTCTTTAATTGAAGATGATACTCCCAACGTTCTTTACCCTTTATGATATTTCTGATTTCTGGTACAGGAAAAGGCTCAGAGCAGAAGGTTAAAATTTGTAAGGTATGTATATTGATGCTATTTAAATATTTCAATAACTGAGTCCAAAAAGAAAGTGAATCTTCTTGTCTGATGCTTATAACATTTACCGAAACCTTGCGCTCTATCCGTGTAGAATGGAAGGTTAGCAATGCTGCTGAAACGGGAATACCGTTAGATTCCCCGGTAATCATGGTGAATGGTTTTCCCGTTGATTTCAGACTTGCAATGTATTCGTTAGTAGCTAATGGGGAACTGGGGAAAAACGCAGAAAGATTCAGTGTGCTAAAATCGCTGTTCTGATTAAGTAATATTAGTTCAATCATTCAAGCTCCATAAGATTCATCAATGCATCTGCTGTGAATTTAGCAGCCCAGTTCGGATACTGATAACTGCAATATCCTCCCTGAACAGGCTCGGAGCCCCTGACTCCACCTATCAATTCTGGTGTCCCAGAAGTGCGTATTGTTCCTTTAACAGAATTAATAAGTTGCAATGCTGCTTTATGATATTTTGATTCATTTGTAAGAGAATACATTCGTAGCAACACAATTGCAATTTGAGAATTGCCGGTAAGACATTGCCATTGTACTGCGGGTTCCCAGTTTTTTGTAAGTCTACCTGGGAGGTAACCATTCTTTTTTAGTATGTCAACAATAGCATCAGATGTTTTAGTAACGGAATTCAGGAAAAGTTCTGTTTGTGAGTATTCATACGCCTGCCATATACCTCGCATAGTGTAGCCCAAAGTATGTGTTAAGGGAGCATCGGGATTAGATAAACAGCAGTTAGCAAACCAGCCGTTATCGGATTGCTGTGATATAGCCCATTCGATATTCCGAAAGGCGCTTTCTGAATAAACTTGATTACCAGAGCTCTTTGCTGCCTCAAGTAGACCAAAAGCAACATGTGTATCGTAGGTGGCTAAACCAGGCATTGCCACTGGAGATTTGTTGCGCGACCACTTGCCGTCTGAATCCTGTACAGATAACAACCAGGATGCAGCTTTGCACATGGGAGTTCTGTATTTCTCGCCAAATTGTGTAAATGCTGATGCAAGTCCAATAAGAATTTGACCAGTATTGAAAACTACAGGAAGTGGGTACTCTTGAATTCTATCAACTGTACTTCCGGTGAATCCTCCATTTTCGAGTTGAATCGAGGTCAGCCAGTCAGCCATCTTTTTAGCACGGTCAAGATTTGTGCTAGACCTTACAAATTTATTCGATTTGATGAATGTTTCTAGGATATATCCCGTAGTTTCGGGATACGAATAGCCCCAGCCATGCAGATGAGAAAAATGTCTTGCCACACCATTGTCCCCGGCGGCGTTACTATCTTGAGCAAGCCCCATCCATACAAGCAAAAGATTTAGTACCTGAATATCTGGCATATTTACTGCACTGTTTTCTACAGCACGATCGGAGCAGTAGAATTTCCTGATTTTATATTTAGTAAGAAACAATTTTGCTTCAGGTATAATTCTGATATATCTTCTCACAACTTCTCCCATTAAAACAATATATAAATTGTAGTGTCACTTCTGCTTACTGGCCACTAAGATTGCCTTTAGTTTTCTTAACACATTCCCGTCCAGCAAGGATAGAGTTCTGGCAAAAACCAAAAGCAAGAAGACGGCCAGAAAATGCAAGGCAATTACAATACCTAAATCAAATGCGATAATAACCCTGCCTAAATATACGGCAATTGTCACAGAGGCAATAATGAACATCGTTTCATTCAGCAAATTACGACGGTATGCGAATAGTTTTCTTCCGATTTGAGCAGTGATTAGTCTTAGTATGAAAAAGGATATCAAAGTTGCAACAGCAGCTCCCGAATAACCCAATGTCGGGATCAACACCAGATTAAGACCAATATTAAGAAGACCGGCAAATAGAATCAGATAGGGAATACTTTTCGTTTTGCCTGAAAAGTGGAATCCCATTAGTTCATAGTTGTACAATCCCCATAATACTTGTGTTATTGAGATCATGGGAATAATTTCAATTGCCTGATTAAAGGAGTCGTTCTTTGAAAGGGCGGTAGCAGCAAGAACAGCAAGAGCGCTAGCAATAATACCTGCAATGCAGAATCCTACAATAATGATCTTTGTTATCGCAGAGAATTTATTTTCTCGATTATCGCCATAAAAGAGTTCCCAGCGGACAGGACTCCAAGCCATGAAGAAAGGAACTATAATAAATCCTTTTGTGAGCATGCCGAAATTTAGAGCGAAAGTATACAATCCAAGATCTGATTTCCCCAGAATATAGTTTAAGGATAGTTTGTCAGAAAAATTCATAAGCAATGAGGATATGTTACCCAGCATAAGCGGTATGCTAAAAGCAATTATAGTGCTATATAGTTCTTTGTTCGTGCATTTCGAAACCCGGCCACGCAACAGAAACAAACCAACGAACGCAGTTAGTATATAGAATAGGCTTCTAGCTCCGATTGCCCCCTTATATCCCATTGCTAGACCTGCTACCATGAGAATGACAAGAAGAACCCTCAATACCCCCATAATTGATGTGATTATTAGATATGTCTTGGCTTTATGCTCTGCACGCAAGAGGCTAAGTCCCATATTGTATATCGTGAAAAGAATGGTGCCAAAAAGATAGAGTACCATAAGACCGCTATCTTGTGTAGGAAAAATTCTAAGTAAAGGAATCACTATCAACACTAATAAAACTAATCCTGCCAGTATGGGCAGGATAGTGGCGATGAAGACGATTTCACCTCTTGAATAATTATCGCTAACTTTCTTGTAATACTTCCAAAACGCAGTACCAAGTCCTAGCCCAACAATGACTGAAAAAACACCTCCGACAGTCATGATAAATGACATACGCCCATAGTCTTCAGTTGTGAGATAGCTTGTATAGAGAGGAACCAGTAATATTGCAATAGCTTTATCTATGAAAGGACCTAAAGTGTAAACCTTGGCATCTTTAATAAATCTCTTAGTAATATGCTGCAAATTAATCCTTCACCTAAATCTAAACTCCAGCTTAGTAACATCAAACACTCTACGAACAGGGTTCAAAAGAGGGAAAAATCTATAAATGATTTGACCTCCAGCAGAAAATCATTCATACTTATCGCAGACAGATTCATTATGCGATGAGTAATCCTGATAAAGAGTGCTTAAATTTCGCTCTGATGCCAATCAATACATACTCGAAAAAATGTAAGCGTCCAATGATTAGTCTGTGTGTGTCCTTGCGATCTTTGTAATTGATTTATTCAGTATGCATAAATATATGCACTTGCCTAATTCACTTGTTTGAGGAATTGTCACGCTCCCACCCTTCAGGAAGCTTGGCCACAGGGTAGTCGAATACCCGATCGGTCAGTTTGTAAGTCTTTCCTTTGTAGATCAATGCAATTTCTTCATCCGCATCTTTTCCAAATACAGATGATGCATTTGCAACAAGTGGTATTGTTTCTGGAACCATACCCAGCATGATCGAGTGAAAGTAGTCCGCCACATCTGTTCGGTCAGTAACAGTGATTACCCCCACCAGAAGAGGTTCTGGATTCAGAGGCCCGTCGCCCTGTCCACATATTACTGCATCTGTGATAGTCAGAACCTTGCGTTGTTTTGTAACTGAAATATCACCTGCTGCTGTTCCATAATACAGTATCCGGTTTAAGTCTAAAGCTGTTCGCCAGACTGTATCGTTACCGTACCAGTTTCCTCCGATATCTCCAATTCCACCAAGCTTCCGGTGGACAAGCGAAACAACTTTTCTAATAAACAAGAAGATTTTTCTAGCAGAGAGTTTTTTACACATATAGGCATAGTCATTAAGATTTTCTATGAATGTTTTCAGAATGTTTCTCTTTAAATAGCAATCTCCATTTTGTTGAACGCTGCCTTTTCTGTGATGTGGCAGAAATTCTTTGTTCCCGTTAATCCCGATAAGATTTTTTAATGCTCCTGTGATTCCTGCTTTTTTATGTGTTTTCAGCTTTGGTATAGAAATTACCACATCAGCGTCTATTATTTCTTTGGCGACAAGGTACTGGTGAATCCCTTTAGCATGCGTTTTGTTGAGCTTGCGATGATCATACATACCAACTCTAAAACTGTTTTTTCGAGTTGATATAGGCTCCAAATAACTACTTTTCTTTAAATCAAACAGGACGTAGTTTGATTCCGGCCTAACATTCTCCGTCTGCATCCCGGACTGATAGAGAGTCCTTCGAAAATCAACAATTCGCAGAGGGATACTGCCACATGCCTGGTGAAAAGAGTTTCGCATCTGCTCAGTTACTAATTTTTCCCATATACATCCCTGAATAGGAGCATCTCCTAAAATGATTTCTCGGGGATGGCAAAGAGAAACACGTTTTATAACTTCAATAATTATCTGGGTATTGGTAATCATGCATCCCTGCCCCAGACTATCATTCCGCGGGTGTCTCACATAATTGGGCTTGATTACCACTTTAGAGCCAGGTGCTATAAGGCTTTGCAACCCTCCTGAATCTGTACCGGACCAATCCTTAATTGCTTCATCTATAAGTGTGGATATAGTTGCAGGGTCATACATTTCAACCCCACTGAGATTCTCAGATCGAGCAAGACCCAATTTAACGCTCATTATCAACCCCATCCGTAATTTTGTAAATAAATATAAGGCATTTAAATATCGGGGTCATTTGGCGTGGAATCTGCTATTGCCTGGTGTCCTCAATATGCCATTCAACTTTGATTATGGCTAATGTACTATCATGCACTCTCCCATAGTCCGACGAAATTGAATGAAAGTAAGGTTTGTATCACAAGCGAAGAATCTATTTTTTCTAAATCCTAACACACTACCCTTTAAAAACCTTTTCTTTTCCGTCAACTACATTGACACATGCATTTCGCGTATCGACTATGATATTACTGTTATCTACTATCATTTGATAATCGTAACAGGCATGATTTGTTATGATAACAGCGCAGTCATATTCTGAAAGCATTTTTTCTGAAAAATCAACTGAGACCGGTTGAAGATGGGTCTGCCTGGTAGATGCCGGAATAGAAGGAATGTACGGGTCGTTGTAATCTACGAAAGCTCCCTTTTCACCCAGCTTGGCCATTACCTTCAGCGCAGGGGTTTCACGATAATCATCTATATCAGGTTTGTACGCCATTCCAAGAAGAAGGACCCTGCTGCCGTTAATAGATTTCTGTACGGTGTTCAACGCATCACAGATCCTGTCAACAACATAGGACGGCATGGATGTATTGATCTCTCCAGCCAACTCAATGAACTTGGTTGACATTCCAAATTCCCTAGCTTTCCAGGTCAGGTAGAACGGATCGATGGGAATGCAGTGCCCACCAAGACCAGGTCCAGGATAGAAAGCTGTAAAACCAAAAGGTTTGGTAGCTGCTGCCTCAATTACTTCCCAGATATCAATACCCATTTTGTGAGCAAGCATTTTCAGCTCATTCACAAGAGCGATGTTAACAGCCCTGTAAGTATTCTCTACAATCTTAGCCATCTCCGCTACTTCAGGAGAGCTGACTGCTACGATGTTATCAATGGCGAAATTGTAAACAAAAACACTTGCATCTGTGCACTCGGTGGTAAGCCCGCCTACCAGTTTTGGTATTGTTCTGGTATTGAAGTTCTTGTTGCCTGGATCTTCTCTCTCTGGTGAGAAAGCGATATGGAAATCAACTCCGGCTTTCAATCCGCCCTTTTCAAGCACAGGAACCATTTCATCCCTGGTGGTGCCTGGGTAGGTGGTTGACTCGAGAATAATCAGCTGACCCTTTTGCAGGTACTTTGCAATCTCTCTGCAGGAATTGAGTACATAACTCAAATCCGGATCACGACTGATACCAAGAGGAGTTGGAACAGCTATAAGAATGGCGTCAGCCCGGGTAAGAACGGAGAAATCAGTTGTAGCATGAAGAAGTCCGGTTTTCATTGCAGAAGCTATCATCTCATCAGGAAAATGTTTCAAGTAACTGCGGTAATTCTCAAGATACTCAAGTTTTTTTGGGTCTACATCAACTCCAAGCACCTCACAACCACCGTGGGCAAATTCCATGGCAAGAGGCAACCCTACATAACCAAGACCGATAACACCTATGACAGGTTTATCCCTCTCGGCCATTCTTTTTTTGAAAGCACTAATAGCGTTAACTCCTTTGTTTGGTTACTTCCCAAACCCATGCTCCATATAGAACTCAACTGTTTTCTTCAGGCCTTCTTCGAATGATACTATCGGTTCGTAGTTGAGGTATTTCTTTGCCTTTTCTATTGCAGCTCTTGAGTGTTTTACATCACCTGATCTGTCTGGTCCGTAAATGGGTTTCAGGTCGGGGTGGCCTGTTAGTTTGCTTATTTCGTTCGCGAGATGGTTTACTGTAATTGATCCGTTGCATGCTACATTGAATACTTTGCCTGCAGCATCTGGCGCGTCTGCTGCCAGAAGGTTGCCGTGAACAACATTTGCTATGTAGGTGAAGTCGCGGCTTTGCTCTCCGTCACCGTTGATTTTTGGTGCTATGCCTTCAGAATAAGCTTTGATGAACAGGGGAAT
>JAGLQD010000570.1 GCA_023136985.1 Candidatus Sabulitectum sp.
GATCAAGAGGGAATTCCACCCTGTAGGACTTCTTTCTGAACTCTCTTGAGCTGTCTCCTCTTATGCGCATGGTGCAGTTCTCGTAAACTACTCCAAGGTGTTCCACAGTACAAGAGATGGTTATCTCTTCTTCCCAGTTCTGCATCATCATCTGGAAATGATCGGGATCACATGTAATATCGTACTGGGGTACAGAAGCAAAAAGAGAGAGGCTAAGCATAAGAATAAGATTCACAATGTCAGCCTCCCTCGTTTTTTATACAATACTATGTGCTATGTGGCCAGACGAACAGTCTCTCTGGCTATCATAAGCTCTTCATTGGTTGGAACAACAAGTACTGCCACTTTGCTGTCAGGGGCTGAGATCACACGCTCTACACCCTTGACTTCATTTGCTTCAAGATCCAGTTTGATACCAAAGACATCCATATTATCACAAATCTGTTCACGAAGTTCCCAGCCGTTCTCACCAATACCTGCTGTGAACACTATAGCATCAAGAGTTCCAAGGGTTGCAGCGTAAGAACCGATGTACTTTTTCACTCTATCCGCAAATATATCGAATGTGAGTTTTGCTCTCTCGTTGCCTGCAAACATTTTTTCCTCGATATCCCTCATGTCCATGGAAATCTCGCTGATTCCAAGAAGACCGCTTTCCTTGTAGACCATGGTCTTCACCTGCTCAAGACTCCAGCCTTTGTTCTCCATGAGATCAAAAAGGATAGCAGGGTCAACATCACCGGATCTTGTTCCCATCACAAGGCCGCAGAATGTTCCATAGCCAAGACTGGTATCTATGGACTTGCCACCCCTGACCGCAGTGAGAGAACAGCCATTACCCAGATGACAGGTTATCATGTTCAGCTCTTCGATTGGCTTACCAAGAATTTCCGCTGTTCGCTGGGCAACAAACTGGTGGCTTGTTCCGTGGAACCCGTAACGCCGCATACCGTAATCTTCGTAAAGCTTGTACGGAAGAGCGTACATGTAATTAACCTGAGGCATGGTCTGGTGGAAAGCCGTGTCGAAAACAGCTACATTAGGAACACCGGGCAGCTTCTTTATTGCAGCCTTTATTCCCATAATGTTTGCGGGATTGTGCAGAGGAGCCATGTCACTGACTTCCTCAAGGCCACGCAGTACCTCGTCATCAATAAGAACGGAACTTGTAAACTTTTCTCCTCCGTGAACAACCCTGTGCCCGCAGGCACCGATCTCTTTAAGAGATTCTATAGCACCGATCTCGGGGTCTACAATAGTGGAAAGAACCATATCAAGACCAGTCTCGTGATCGGGAATAGGCTTGTCTATAACAGTTTTGCTGCCGTTGCTTTTATACTTCATCCGGCCTTCGCTCATACCTATGCGCTCGAGTAATCCGGAAGCAACCATTTTCTCGGTATCCCGATCAATAATCTGGAATTTAATTGATGAACTTCCGCTATTGATAACCAGAATTTTCATATCAATCCTCTTGATCTGTTTGAATTCAAAATACAGATGGGGGGGTTAAAAACGCCATGGAAACATACCATAATTCGCTTAAATTTCCAACTGCTTAAACTGTTTTTCTTCTGATAGTCTCCAGAACAGCGAACATGAAAGCCCAGATGCATGTAAACCTGTAATTAGTCAACAGAGAGCCACTGAGAGCAGCTATTGTAAGTGCGGTAAATGAGGCGGTGAGCCACAGTGCAAGTACCGTGTTCCCGGTGGATTGCGTTTTCACTGACAACCGGAAACTCCCGGCGATCCCACCGGCGTACAATAATGCCAGCACCACAGATCCTGAAAGGCCTAGATTAAGCAGTAGCTGAAAGAAACTTCCATCCACAAAAGGAATTGAGACCCGTGCAAGCAGATCAGGTCTGAAATAGGTGATCTTGTGACCAAAGCCTGTGCCGAAAAGCAGTGTAAATGGAGAAGCGGTAACCGTACGAACGATTTCCCACCAGGAGAGAAACCTTGCCCACAGAGAAACATCGCCTGCGAGCCCACCGTCTGCGCCACCGCTTCTTGCAGCCACATCC
>JAGLQD010000571.1 GCA_023136985.1 Candidatus Sabulitectum sp.
AACCTGAGAATCCACCCGGGATAATGTATCTGTTGAAAACTCCGCTATATGATCCGGTGTAGGGCCCAGAGGGCTTATTGACCTGTAAATTCTGTACGACCACAGCCCTTTCCCGTAAACTGCCGCCTCTGGAGGGTCCCAGCTCAGTGGGATAAAGCCATCATTACCACTCACCGCTACCAGATTCAAAGGAGGCGCCTTTTCACCAGTGACTGTAAAAGAACCGTAAACGGAAGTATTGTTGGTCTCATCATGCTCAATAACAAGAGAGTCAGGATCGATCACAGAGACAAGATATCTGCTGCCTATATCAAAATATGTGAATGTGTATCCCCCCTTGAAGGATGCTGTTCCTCCGCTTTCAAGCGGCGGAACTTCGAAAAGCACCACAGGCAGTGAAAGAGAATCCGGGTCATCTGTTACGAAATATGCCAGCTGTGTGGCAGAAGACGGCCCTTCTCCGTCATTGCTGACAATAACGCTGAAACCAACATTCTGTCCCACTTCAAAAGGAGGAGAAGCATCCGGGGAGGCAATTGAAACTGTTAGATCCGGATATGCCAGAATAATAGTAAACTGGCTTAAAACATCATCAAGCCCTCTGTTGCCCGCACCTGCAATCACATCAACTGTATGGGTACCGGGTTGATCAGGGCAGTGCAGTGTGAAATCTGCTGATGCGCTTGAGCTCTTGTAGAGAAGATTCCCCATGAACGCCGGAACATTCACATCACCGGAGAAAACAGCAGGCGGGCTGAGAGTGGCCCATGCACCCACTGCCACATAACCTCCGGAGTTTGTGATGGAAACAGGAATGGTGAGATCTCCACCTGGAGGTGCATAGATAATTGTATCACCGGGGAAAGTAATAGAAATTGCCGGATCTCTTGCAAAACGATACGCTGAAATGGCAAACTGCTGCTGCTCCGAAGGATTGCCGGGATCCGCCCAGGCTGCACCGGTAACCCTCACTGTCCAGGCACCGGGGATGGGGGACTCGACCACAACCCTCTCAACAGGACTCTGTGAGGTTACCCCTGACGGCAGCAGGTAGCTGTACTCAGCATTGGTCGGGGAGATCAGAGTGATATCCAGGTCTACCTGAATACCGGGAAGCAGGGAGGGGACATCGGTGTATCCAAGTCCAAGGGAAAGCCATCTGGTGTAAGCCGGAACATACATTGTCCACTGCTTAAACCCGGTCCCTTCGGTTATTGTGGAGTTTATCCACAGCAATCTGTCCACCTCTTCGGAAAAATATGTCCCGGGAAGATGGTAGCCATCAAGAAGGCCAAAGCCGCTCTCTGTGGTTGCGTAGCCTGAAAGAGGAGGCCCGGTATTGCTTTTGAGTGGTATTGCGCAGGCAGCCGTAATGGCCATTGCGTCTTCCGGATTGAAAAGATCTCCGTACTTTTCCTCGCATATTGTCAGTGCCGATGAAACAAATGCAGCAGCCATACTGGTGCCTGCAATCCTTGTATATGAGGGTTCCCCCGGCCACCGATTCACTGGATCATCCAACCACGAACCGCCGTAAAAGGCGTTTGTAGTTGCAACCCCGTTCTGCATTGTTGATTCAAAGAATTCTCCGCCTGGAGCAAGTATCTCCGGTTTAAGTCGCCCGTCAATCGTGGGGCCTCTTCCGCTGTACGAGGCAACAAGCAAATTCCCGTTTTGGTCAGGCAGGAATGAGACAGCACCTACTGTGATGGCATTTTTTGAGATAGCAGGAGAGGGAATTGCGCCGGGTACAGGGTTATTCCCAGAACTGAATACGGAGATTCCTCCACTCCTGGCATGCGTATCCACGATCTGACAGAAGGCATCGTAAGATGTCGAACCGTCAAAACCCCATGAATTGTTTACTATGACACAGCCATTTGAGGAAAATTCAGTGTAGAACTCAGCAAATTGAACAGCACTCATTGATTCTGGCCTCTGGATCACATACAACTGGGCACCGGGGGCTCCCCCGCTTCCATTAAACTCACATCCCAGATCAACATCTCCCCTTGATGCAATAACACCGCAAACAGCAGTACCGTGACCATCAGGGTCAGGGGGGCCTGCAACAACTGCACCTGTCAGGTCAGGATGGTCAGACCAGACTCCTGTGTCAAGAACACCCACAAGTACTCCCATACCGGTGTAGTATGTCCACAACTCGGGAATTCCGGTAACCTCTCTGCTGTCATCAGCCTGCATATTCAGTGCGTGGGGCCGAGCAGTCTGCCTCCTGTCAGGCATTGCCGCAAGAACACCTTGATCAACAGGAGCTGAAACAGACCACCATGGGTCAAGGAGCTGAGTACCGCCTGCAGGAACATGCCCGGGAACCATCCGAACAAGCCATCTTCCAGTCCAGAAACGATCTCCAGGAAGTACTGCATCGTGCCAGGACCACTTCACAATGTTTTTTACAAATCCAGAACCCTGAAGAGCTGAAAGCTGCAGGTTCTCCCCTGCAACTGCAACAAAACTTCCAGCTTGGGGAGAAAACCCAACAGGCCACAATCCGGCCTGATCAAGAATTGCAAGATCGTATGGAGTTAAAGATCTGTAAACCTCGATGATAACAAGATCTCCAGCTGCACCTGGAATTGCAGTGGCCATAAGAGGACCAGAGCCGTTGCCCGAGGATATATAGCTTGCATCAAGTTCCATAAGTACAGTTTGTCTTTCCTGGTGATTCATCATGGACAAATCTTCAAGAGAAAACAAAGATGATGATTCGATCAGGGGAAAATCCGCAGTGGAAAAGAACACAAGCATAAACATTGACAACACAGTCATAGCCACTCCTATTTGTTGTTAATCGTACAACTAGAGATACTATAATATGTATTGGTGCGTCAACCGTAAAAAAAGAACAAAGAAGCGCATGAAGACTATTTACTGACTATATTAGGTAATAATATTTAGTTAGGTTCTATTGTCTTCTGTTTGGATCGGGCTTTGAAAGTATTTTCAAGAAGATATGCTATCGTAAGCGGCCCCACGCCTCCCGGTACAGGAGTTATCGCAGAGCAGACTTCCTTGACATCATGGTAGTCAACATCGCCCACAAGCTTCCCGCTGCTGTTTCGATTCATTCCAACATCCACCACAACAGCACCGGGCTTAACCCAGTTTCTCTTTATCATCTCAGCTCTGCCTGCAGCAACTACAAGAATGTCAGCCCTTCCACACTGCTTAATAAGATCTACTGTACGGCTGTGCGCCACAGTTACAGTGCAGTTCTCTCTCAACAGAAGAGCTGCCATAGGTTTGCCTACGATATTGGATCTGCCCACAATAAGAGCATTCTTACCTGACATGGGAATGTCATAATGACGGAGAAGCCCAATGATACCAGAAGGCGTGCATGGAAAAAGACCGTCTTCCCCTCTCCAGAGCCTTCCGACATTCACAGGATGAAAACCGTCAACATCCTTTTCGGGTAAAACAGCCGAAGCGATCCTGTCAACCGATATGTGATCAGGAAGAGGCAACTGCACAAGGATGCCATGAACTTTATCGTCAGAGTTAAGTTCATCCACACGTCTTAAAACATCAGCTTCAGAGGAATCTGCAGGCATATTGATCACGGTGCTGTTGATCCCCACCTTTTTACATGCCTTCTCCTTGGCACCCACATAAACTTTACTGGCGGGATCATCTCCCACCATAATTACTGCAAGCCCGGGAGGACATCCCTGAAGCAGGCTGACCCGCTCTTTCAGAGAAGACCTGACAACTCTGGCATACTTTCTTCCGGAAAGAACAAGCCCGCTGTGACTCAAAATGACTCTACCCCTTGGTTATTTTCTCGATAAGAACCCATGTCTGATACTGTCTGTGTCCTGTCTTTCTCTGGTATCCTTTTCGTCTCTTCCGCTTGAAGATCACGACTTTGGGGCCCTTTGTCTGCTCAACAATTTTTGCAATAACCTTGATTCCGTCTATAAACGGATGCCCTACTACTACCTTCTCGTCTTTGGCAACAAGAAGCACTTCTTCAAATGTGTGAGCAGAACCCTCTTCACCTGTGAGACGGGGAACCATCAACTTCATACCCTGCTCAACTTTGAACTGATTTCCACCTGTTTTTATGATCGCGTACAAACCGTACCTCCATTTATATTAACACAATGTGTCAGTAACACGTTCTCCAACCAGCTATTGGGACTGCGCAAACTTATACTAGTTATACCAGTCAAGGTCAAGCTCTTGAATCAGGTGAATAGAGATCTGTGATCTCGTCATGAGAATCAAGGGAAAACACCTTGAAATCCGACTGCAGAAGTCTCTCGTCCTCGTGTACATGAACTGAAAGTTTATCGCTTCTGGCAGTTAGGTACTCAAGCCTTCTCCCGTCATCCTCATTAAGATACTTTGCCAGAAGAGGATTTATGGTCACAACCAGGTTGTTGTGCTTCTTCCCATTGGCAGCCCTCTCCAGAAAACGCTCTATTCTTGTAAGAACACTTACCGGTGTCTGGCTCCTGCCGGTACCGGAACAGTGTTCACATGGAATTGACATGGATTGAACAAGACTGGGACGCACTCTTTTTCTGGTCATCTCCACAAGACCCATGGGGCTTACCTGACAAGTTTTTGTTGGTGACCGATCTCTGCCCAGTTCGCCTCTGAGACAATTTACTACTTTGTCCCGATGAGAAGAATTGTCCATATCAATGAAATCTATAACAATGATCCCCCCGAGATCCCGAAGGCGCAACTGCCTCGCAACTTCCCTGGCAGCCTCCATATTGGTTTTGAATATGGTATCTTCCTGTCTC
>JAGLQD010000572.1 GCA_023136985.1 Candidatus Sabulitectum sp.
AGGATCAATGGCTGAAGCAATGCCTTGCATCCCGGTTTCAGAAGATTGTACTATCTCAGAGAAAATGCTGGATCCAGCTCTCTCTTCAAGATACTTGAACCATAGAAATTCTCCTCCCTGATTTGCTCCAAAATCCTGACCTGTCTTCCCGGAGCACCAGGATGTAAGCTCAATTCCTCCACCCATAGTAAATGCATCAAGGAAGGCTTCAATTCCGATATTACCGTTGAGAGTTGAGGTCAACCCATAACAGGAGAACTGAGCAACTACACCCAGTCCCCGGACTACCCACTTTTCCTCAAGCGGGTTGTTTGCAATTCTTATCATCTGTCCCAACCCGGTTGGAACCGACCATGTGTGTATGGAGCCGCGAACAACCTCCCATCCAGCTCCCGACATGTTCTTGTAAGCGCCGAGATTTACATAAAAAGCATCATGGTTGTTGCCTGTTTCATCGTTCCCGTCAAAATCTTCAGGCCATGTGTAGATCCAGTTTCCCAGCCGAGCGATGCCCGAGTTTGGAACCGGGTGATAATCCGGCACATCTGCAAGAACAATCCACAACTTATCATCATTATTTACTGTTTGCGGCATGGGCCCGAAAAGCGAGGTTACCGTGCTAAATACATTCACCCCAGCGCCTTCAAACTGCGCAGCAATACTGTCGACTTCGCTCTGTGTTACCAGGCTGTCCCAGATGATCTGAAACTCGTCTTCGGGGTTTGGAAGATCAAAGAAAGTTGTGTCCTGTACTAAAAAGTAAGCGTGCTCAGTAACAGCCCTGCATGTGAACTGGCGGAATTGCGGTTCATCGGGGAAGTAGGAAATATCCGGCACAAGAAGATCCACGGTTTCTCCCACACCCACAGCGGAAACAGTTCCTGAAAGAAGAATAAGAGTACAGACTGTAATCAGCCAACTTGTGTGAGAATGCCTGGCAGAGACCATGGTAAATCCATCCTTCCTGCTGCGTGAAGTTCACTAAGAACAATATTGTCAACTGCACTGGTTAGTCAACCTATCACCTTGACTCTCCTTTCACTTGCTTTTGCATATCTACATAACAATATTCTAGTTTGGAATATGTAATTCTGTATTAAATCCCGGAGGAAGTGATGCATATAATGCCTTCATGCAGACTGGATGATCCAAATCTTCAGCGAATTCTCTGCTTCAGGATCCTCCTGCTCTTCCTGCTCCCTTCATTCGCCTTCGCATCAAGTACCGGGGCCATCACCGGTATCGTGAGCAACTCAAGCGGTGACAAAATAGTTGGTGTTACAGTGATGGTTGCCGGCACACAGTTCGGAGCAATGACCAACAGCAGTGGCGAGTACTACATTCCCAGGCTTGCTCCGGGCGATTACTCCATAACTGCAACCATGGTTGGCATGGGAGCGGTGACAATGGAAGGAATCACCGTTGTTTCCGATCAGACCACAAGGATCAATCTTGTGATGCAGGAAGCTGCGGTGGGTTCAACAGTTATTACTGTGACCGGCCAGAGAAATCTTGTACTGGAAAGTGTTCCTTCCACCATCCATGTTGTTGATCGCAGCGAGATTGAAACAATGCCTGTGTCCAGCATCATTGATGTTCTTCAAAGACAGGCTGGCGTAAGTACCGTGGGTGGAGAAATACACATAAGAGGCGGGCGTTCAGGTGAGGTTGCTTTTCTTCTGGAAGGCGCGTCTGTCCGTTCCCCGGTTACAAATGCCTATACTGCCAATGTACCCCTTTCAGCAATTGCAGAGGCAACCACTGTAACAGGCGGGTTTGGGGCAGAGTACGGCAACGCCCTGTCTGGAATAGTCAAGATGGTGGTAAGAGAAGGCGGCCCCGGGTATGAAGGAGACATCAGATTGGGTGCCGGAGCCATAACTGCATTCGGCTACGAAACAGAAGAGCGGAATTACTCGGCTCCTTCAGAGAACGATAATTATCGAAGCGACTGTACAACAGGCGAGCTTTCTTTCGGTGGGCCGGAACCTCTGACTTCTTACCTTCTCCCGGCTCTTGGACTAGATATCCCCGGAGAAATGAGGGTCTTCACTGCATTTGACTGGGGACGCAGCGGTTTCAATCTTAAGGACAGCAGAGAGAACTGGGAAAACAACTGGCAGAACAATCTTACAGGCTGCGTGAACCTGACTTACAATCCGGATCCGCTCACCACGATCAGCAGCCTTGGAAGGTATTCCTACAGACAGAGCGGATGGGATGAATGGGCTTGGTCACAGTACGACCAGCCGGCATACATAGAAGGTGTACCCTATCTTGGCGGTGACTTCGATTATGCGCTGCCGATCCGGTTTGATGAAACATGGGGAATAACCTCAAGGATCTCAAGGCTGATCAGCGAAAAATCGATGCTGGAAGTTTCCTTCGACAGAAGTGAGTTCTGCCAGTGGCGCAGGATCAGGGATGAAGGTGGCGGATATGTTGGTGAGGGTCTTGCTCCCGCTGCATGGTTCGGTGAATTCTTTCCTGAAAGTGTATCGGATTCCCTGGGCTTCTATCATGCTGGAACACATGCATCAATCTGGCTTGATTCAAGAAGCAGTGTTGTAACAGGCAAAGTGGGCATCACCAGTCAACTGAGCACAATACTGAAGATCAATGCAGGGATAGAAGGAAGTTATTTCGACATTTACGATTTCAGTGTAGACTCCAAGGGCCCGGAAGAAACCTGGGTAAGTATATGGAAAGCATATCCGAGCTCCGGGGCTGCATATGTACAGACATCAATGAACTTCTCCGGAGCAATGGTTCTGAACGGAGGCCTGAGAGCAGATATCTTCAATCCCAATACCAGAATGATCGTTCCAGGAGAGAGTGGATCAACCGAGGTCCCTGTAAAATTCCAGTTGAGCCCCAGATTCGGCATAACACATCCTATTTCCGAAAGAGATGTATTCTTTGCAACCTATGGGCGCTACTTTCAAATGCCAAACCTCAATCAGATGTTCTCCGGTTCCAGCTACAACCTCTCCGGCAACTATTCCATTGTGGGCAATCCAGACCTTGATGCAATAAGAACCATCTCGTACGAAGTGGGAGTCAGACACAGAATAGAAGATCTCTCCACCCTTTCATTCTCCGCTTTCTCAAAATTAATCAATGGGCTGGTGCAAACTTCCCCAGGTTCAACAGAAGGTCTCGACCACTTCTTCATGTACGAGAACGACAACAGCTATGCAACAGTTCAAGGAGGGGAACTATCCATTCTCCGTCTGCCTGGATTTTTCTGGTCAGGCAGCATCAGTTATACATACTCTGTAGCCGAAGGCAGGTATTCTTCTGCAACTGAACAGTATCAGTACTCAAGTGAGGGATACGCTGTGATTCCCACTGATGACAACTATCTGGACTGGGATCAGCGCCACACCGCAAACGCTCACTTGAACCTGAGCACATACCGTGGAGAGGGGCCTGTATGGGCAGGAATCCACCCTTTCGAAGGCTCTGCTCTAAGCTTAAGCTGGTCTTGGGGTAGCGGATATCCATTCACACACTCCTCAGATGAAATGATTCCTGAAATCAACAAAATGAGGTACCCATGGACCATGCAGACAGATCTAAGCTGCACACGCAAATTCTGGATTGGATCAGCTGAGCTGGAAGCAAAAGCAACGGTCTTCAATCTGTTCGACAGAGCAAATATCGTTCGGATCTTTGATTCCGATCTGTACAAAAGTACAGGAAACCCTGGAGGGATCAGATCAAACCCCGCTGCATTTTCCCCGGCAAGACACATATTCTTCGGCCTTGGCATGAGCTGGTGAGGGAGATAATTATGAAACACAGAATATTCACAATGCTGAAACTTGTTCCTACGCTGATCATCTTTGCAACCGCATGCTACAGCCCGGTTGAATACAATGTTGTAGATGAGAGCAGACTGGTGAAACTACGTGTTTCTGATAACACAATTGCAGGGACCTTCAGCGGTATTTCTGACGGCAGATCTCTCTGCTCCATTGGAAACAATGAATTCATTGTGGCTTCAGGCACCGGTACTCTATACAGATTCAACTCTCCGGCAATGGAACTGGATACCTCTTTTGTAATCGGCTCAGGCAGCGGATCAGGATATGGAAACATGATCACTCCAAAACCTGGATCCATCTATGTTATAGGAGCTGCAGGAAAGATAATCGAGGTCAATCTGGCCACAAATTCGGTTATTGATGAATTTGAAGCTGGTCCAATGCCCAATGCATTGTGTGCTTCTCCAGCAAATCAAAGGTTCTATGTATCTGACGGCAGTGACAGGCAGATAAGGGAGATAGACCCGGTAAGCAACACCGTTCTTCGCACATCCACCCCGCTTAACAGTGTCCCGGTCTCCATAGTGATAGAATCTTTTCAGAATGCCTATCTCCTTGCAGCCAGCTCCTGCGAAGAAGGCTCTGTGGAAAGAGTTACTCTCAGCACCTTTTATGTGAATTCCATATCTATTGTAAGTTCCAGTTCAGATATCACAGCAGCTCCTGCAGAATCAATATGGGCAGTTGTACATCCCCAGTGGTTTGCAGAGAACGGCAGCATTTCCATCTGCAGCAATTTTTTCAATCCGGAGATCTTTTCAATATCAATTGCAGGTCACCCCACAAATGTCTGCAGTGTACCGGGATCAACTTTGTTCTATGCTCTGAGCTATATGGGAGATGGAACCAGCAGAATTACCGCAATAAATTACTTCACCAGAGAGATCGTTGCCGAGGTAGACATACCAGGCTTCCCATGGGACATCACTTCCCATGCCAATGGAGAGTATATACTTACACTGACTTCAGATATCTGAACAGACTGGAGTGAACCCAATGGGTTTCATTGTTTCCGGATTGTATTCCTGATCATTTCTTGTGGGCATTCCGATGTTGAAGAATCGTTCTCTCTGTCATACATACACCACTTCAGCAAGAATGGAATCTCTTAGTTGGGGTTTGATTCCGTTTCGGGTAACAAGGTCAATTTTTAGATGAAGAATCTCTTCCAGGTAGTATTCTAATTCAATCAATTCCAACATATTGGGCAATTCTTCGTAATCCACCAGTATATCAATATCACTGGATAGTGTCTGTTCTCTCCGGGCATAGGATCCAAATATGCCAAATCTCTTCACTCTGAATTTTTTTTGCAGAACTGATTTCTGCTGATTCAGACAGTCTTTAACATCCTCAATTGTTTTCAAAAATTCATCCTTACAATTCATGATATCCCAACACAGAGCATACTTCTAAAATGAAGCTTAATCAACCTTTGTCAACAGCCCCGGAATAGCATTGTTTATCACTGTCCGACTGTAGATCAATAGACAGAAGATAATTCTCCATGAACTCCAGCAATACCATGCATACAGTTCTTGTAGAACTTGATACAGCTTCTTCTCCATGTGGATATCGTCTGCATTCCGCATTCTTGAATACATCCCGGAAAGGTTCTAACTCAGGCCGTTTCGTGCACCAGCGGCATGCCTCAGTTTTCGATCCGATTCTGCCGGTAGAATAATAGAAAATGGTTCTTGAACACCAGTGAACTATGGTGATCCACATTCCGATCCCGACATTTTTCCCTGCCTTTGCGGAAATAATAAATGTTTCAAGGTCACTGAGTTGTTCCTTAAGGATTTCGAAATTCAGCGGATTGTAGATTTTCGGATTCTTTCCTAGAAGGTGCACTCCATGCTCATTGATCAGTCGAAGATCCATTAGGCTGTTTTGAAAGCTGTTGATCGTGCGCCATCCCTTTATGCCGGTGCCGATGTAGCAACCGGTAAAGGGAAATGACAGCTTTTTCAAAAAGTGCTTGGGGTAAAAAGTGCCCTCGAGTTGATGAAGTAGCAGCTTTTTTCCCGAACGATAGCGATCATGCAATTCAAACAACCTGAAATTCGCCGAGTCATCAAGATTCTCATTGGTGACAACCACATAATCCAGGTCGCCTTTGCCCGGCTGGAAATCGTCAAGAACATATGAACCATGAATGATTATCTCGAAGAGATTGTCGCCCAGCAACTGAATCAGATCCTGCTTGAATTGGTCAAGTGTCTGCAAAATTCTATCAGGAGGATTGCCGGAGCAAGGCTTGCAACGGGCACTATGAAAATGTGATGATACTTCCATATTCAGACCTTTTTCGGAATCAGTACTTCCATTATTTGACCGAAACACATGCTTAGATTATTCTAAATCAATCAGTTTTTTTGCTAAAGAACCTAGATTTTCCACAGCAACATTCTGGCTGTACGCAAAGGGTGCATCAACAGGAGCAACCACAACAGCCATCTCCGGCTGAAGAGATTCTGTCAACGCCCAGAAACCTGGTTTCAGCTTTGGAGCTTTTGAAGCCTTGAATTCGAATACTCTTTTTCTGTTCCCTCTTTCTAAAACCAGATCTATCTCTGCGCCATTGGATGTTTGGATGAATGAGGATTTCCAGCGAGGCATCAAAGTGGTAATTTGCTCAATACCTAGACCTTCCCAGGAAAAACCTCTAACCGGATGAGCCAGTAGATCATCCCATGTTTCAATATGCAGCAGGCTATGAAGTATTCCAGTATCCCGGATATAGATCTTAGGTGACTT
>JAGLQD010000573.1 GCA_023136985.1 Candidatus Sabulitectum sp.
TTCTTTCAAATTTTTCATCACCGATTCCCATTACAACATCTCCAAACATTTGAATAAATCGTCTATAGGAATCATAGGCAAATCTTTCATTCTTAGATTGCTCAATGAGCCCCAGAACAGATTTATCATTTAATCCGAGGTTAAGAACGGTATCCATCATGCCAGGCATGGAAACCGCAGCACCGCTTCTGACCGAAACAAGCAGAGGATCCGTTTTGTCTCCGAACTTTTGTCCAAGCTCCGCCTCGAGAACACTGATACTCTCGCGAATCTGCTCATCAAGCCCGGCAGGCCAGGATGAACCTGCTTTGTTAAAAGCGTCACATGTTTCAGTAGAAATTGTGAATCCTGGAGGAACAGGCATATTAATCTTTGTCATCTCTGCAAGATTTGCACCCTTTCCACCAAGCAGCTGCTTCATTGATCGATCGCCGTCGGTTTTAGTAGATCCGAAATAATAAACATATTTCTTGTTCATTCTTCACTCGTTTCTTTAAGTGTGGATTCTATGGTAAATAATACTAATTCCTGTTTTTTGTGCTCTTTTTAGACAAACAAAAATCGTTTGAAATACCAGCAACGGCTAATATAACAGGCAGACACTTTATTGTGTTTATTTCTGGTAACCCTTTTTACGCCATATATATGCGACGAATTCTTCGATTTCCCGTCTCTGAACCTCATCAATCGGGGTAACTCGATCAAATACCCATGCAGCTGCATCAGATGCGCATTGAAACTTACTGCTGTTCGATCCAAGATCTGCCAGGATCACTGCAATTTCCTCCATACGGGTGTCGCGAAGAAGATCAGACCCCTCGCCTGCCAACTGCTCTAAAAGATTGGTCTGAGGAAATATCACATTCTCTTTAAGGATCTGATAATGATCTCGCAACTGAGAAACAGAGACACCGTATTCCCCTGCCAGCTGCTCTTGAGTGAAATGAGGGCCTCCTCTGGTCACCGCATACTCCAAAGCGGCAGCCCAGGCCTCCGGCTTTCTTCCCGAAGGAGTACTCACTGCACAGAAACGACTCCATGCCTCTGCCGCCACAGTTGCTGCCTGAGTGGAGTAGCCGTGAAGACCAAGCATACCCGCTGTCATACCCGGCACCAGATCCACAAGCGGAAGATCGGTCTTCTCAATTGCACTCCGCCGCATCTGGACCCTCAGTGCCTCGATCCGCAGAAGGCTGTGCTCTATCTTCTCGTCGTATGGAGCCAGTTCCTTTGCCTGAAGAAGAAGGTGAAGACTCTCCTCCAGCCTGTCTCTTTTGGCCTCCAGCAACGCGAGATATGTAAGGGTGGAAGCAACGCGGTACTGCTCTCTTCGTGCAACAGACAACAGAACCCTCTCCGCGTCAATGTCACGGTGGAGCATTAGAAGAACAAGCCCCTTTTTCCTTCTTGCGTCAATATCCTTCGGGTAGAGGTTCAAATAGGAATCAATGGACTCAAGGGATGTTTCAAAAAGATCCAGTCGCAGAAAAATGTCCGCTGCAAGAAGAAGGGCTGCAGCTCC
>JAGLQD010000574.1 GCA_023136985.1 Candidatus Sabulitectum sp.
AAAGGATGTGCTTGAGGTAGGGATAGGGGTCGGGCGCATGGCCCGGCAGATCCTGAAACAGGGATGTGGCCACCTCACAGGCCTGGACATATCTCCTAAGACAATTGCGGCAGCACAGAAGGATCTTGCGGAGTTTCCGAATCTGGAGCTGGCGTTAGCTGACATCACTGAATTCAGAAGGAACCTGTCATTTGACGTGGCGTACAGCGTGTTGACATTCATGCATGTAGAAGACAAGCCTACTGCTCTGAAGAACATCGTTGCCTCGCTTCGTCCAGGCGGGATCGTCGTGCTCTCGATTGACCATTCGTCATCCAACAGTGTCGACTTCGGGAAGTGGACGGTGGCAGTATCGCGTTGGCTTCCTGCACAATATGTGGCAGCCCTGAAGGATGTCGGGTGTGATGTTACCGATCCGGTGCCACTGATTGACTCATGGATTGCACAGAATGGAAAGCGATCAGAAACCTATGGTCAGTGCGTCGCGACTCTGATCAGGGGAGTGAAGAGATAGGAGCCCAAGTACCAGAAGGTTTATGCAGCGCTCCAGCCTTTATCGGAGGCCATTCCGATGAAAAAAATAGTCCGTAATACATAGATGATAAAAATGCATCGTAGAATCAATTGAAACTTTCTGCATACAGACGGGTATAGGCAATTACCAGTCAAATAACTTAATGAAGGCGGGAGTCGATATGTTTAAAGAGTCTTACAGCAGGGTGATATGCGATGATACACTCGCAGAACCGGTAAAGCATGGTAGTATCTGCAGTAATACCAATTCAAGATGTTCACTATCACAAAACATATTGACAAACAAAGGATTTATAGTTATACATCAATTGTTCGTAGACCTTCTTTCTTTTTATAACCTATAGGGGGGGGGTATTGTGCGTATAGTAACTTGTTTTGTCTTTCTGCTTGCCTGTATTGCTTTTGCAGATACTGGAATACAGAACGACTGGTCCGGCGGTCCTGGTGAAGAAGGGCCTGTTACCGATTGGGGTAATAGTTTCTTGTCATCTGTTCTTATCAACTGGTCTGATGATGCAGGGAATCTGTTCCTTGATCAGATGGCTGCATGCAATCACATCAGGGAAGTTGATGATCTC
>JAGLQD010000575.1 GCA_023136985.1 Candidatus Sabulitectum sp.
TCGCGCGTCTTCGTCCAGCCTGTGGTAAAGAACACCCTCTTCCTGTGCCAGCAGAATGGAAAAACCTTCAAGTTCCCTTGTGGTAAAATCATTTACTGCAGGGGTCGAAGCCACTGGAATAAAAACTTCCACAACCATAGGTTTTGTAACCGTACCTATGGTGTCTCCATTCATGGTGTAAGTGATGGACAGGCTGTAAAGCCCTGGCTCTCTTACAACAGTAAGATCCAGACTGTCGATCAGAGCAATAGTTTCCATTCCGCTGGGAATAGATATTGCATCCGGTGGTCTGGCAAACACAGGAACACTCTCTGAATCAAGCAGTTTACTGTACCTCAGGATATCTGCTCCTCCGAGGGAATACAGTTCCTGATAGGTATAGATCATGCTTTCTCCAGGTATGGAAAATCTGGTAGATGCTGCTGGAAAAACAATCATGTTTCCCTTAAGCAGCGTGTTTACTGAACCCTCTGTAGCAGGCATAATGGTTCTGGCCAATTCAACATCGCTAAAATGTTCAGGATATTCAACAGAGAGCTGCCGTGTGGCAATGCCCTGTATCCCGTTAGCCACATCAGTCATGCGTACAGTAACAGTCCAGTCTCCTTCAAGAACCGGCAGAAGTCCACAGTTAACAACGCTGCCACTTTCTCTCCACTCCAGGGGAGTGTTCCAGATGTCCCAGGCCAGGGTATCCCCGGCAGAGGATGAAAGAGTTATCTCTGTTGTAAAGAGACACATCCCATCTGAATCAACAGAGAATTGTGCAACATCCACTTCCTGATAAACCTCAAGAAGCAGTGTATCTCCAGCTCCAATGTTGAAAACCGCAGTGTCAATGGCAAATTGCAAATTGCCTTCACTTACAGTTGCCAACCCCGAAGCTGCCGCAGAAAACGCTAGTATCAGAAGAAGTACGGTTGTGGTTCCGGTCATAGTGACCACTCCTCTCTGGAATTGAATGCTCTGTCCACAACATCCCAGCCCTCTACCATTTCGTAAAATCCGTATCCATCCTGATCAACGAAAGTAATGGAGAGGAATGGTGTGAAGTAGTCCCATATTACATAAGGTCGGTAACCAAGCTCAAACGGAAAATCCTGAATAACATCAGGTTCTCCCATCTTTGCATAGATAACCCCTCTGTCTGTGTTGATACCACGAACTCCCGTGGTAGAGAAATCTCTTGATATCCTGTCCAGTCGGAGCAGGTAATCATCGAGGTATTCGTTCTCTCTGGTTGCTGGATTAGGATCCCGTTTTGTCCAGAAATCGGCCATTACAGAATTCCTGTCTCCAATTCCTCCTGCTCTCTCGAGCTCTCTCAGTTCATGGCCTGTGGCAATTGGTCTGATAAGAGACATTGTCTCGTCAGAATCGTCGCCCCATATGTCCCATGCTTCAAGAACCCCAAGAGAAGTGGAAGAAGATGCAACCACATCGGCACCTTGAAGAGCAGCCACAGTGAATCTGTACCTGCCCTTTTCAAGGCCGTTAAGAGCAACATCAACAGAGTAGTAAACCACACCTTCAACACTATTGTCAGCAGTAAGCCAGCCCTCTCTTACCACATCAGTGGTTCTGTCCAGAAGGGCATAAGCACCGGATGGTACTTCTTCTGTTTCCGGAATGTAAACATTCCAGGAAAGAGTCACATAGCCGTTAGCCCTGACCAAGCCATCAGGAGTTATCCTGACACCTCCACTTGACCATAGAGAACCGTTGGAGGTGTCGATAAAAATCTCTTCCTCCTGACGGATCGCCGCCCCGGACTCAAGGTCTTTCAGGGCAACAGCAACTGTGTGACTACCTGATTCAAGTGAGTTGAATATGAGCAATTCACTGATTGGGAAAGAACCGTCTGTGATCCTGTTACTAAGGCGAAGAAAACCTTCACCGTTGATGGTGGCTGTGATCTCGTAAAAGACCGTAAAACCGCCATCGGAACTTACCGCAAGAAGATCCTCCTCAGAAATGAGTACTGTTACCTCCACAGATCCGGTTGTACCGGACCCGGCAGGAAGAGAACTCCAGCTGAAGCTGAACCCTGTCAGAGCAAGCGTAGCAAGTATCGCAGTCAGTGTCATTCAAACCTTTCGAGAATCGGGAAGGGAAAACCCCTCCGGTTTATTCAGCTAC
>JAGLQD010000576.1 GCA_023136985.1 Candidatus Sabulitectum sp.
TCAAAGCCGGGAAAACCGGAATCGATGTATAACGCTCAGCTACAAACTGGACTCTGGCGCCACAAGCCATCGACAAGATAGCGTCATATTGGGAAGCCTTTTCGTCAAGTTCGACGAAAAAATCGTAATTACATTGACGCTCAATTACATAGCTGTCAATCTTGAGTTCGGAATTCTCTTTTATGAGTTCCGCATTCAGATTGTTGACCTCTTTCTGGCCACCTGCCAGACAGATCGACGTACAACCACCGCAACCAACATTCAATATATTTTTATAACCCTTGACCATCTCCTGAATCTCTTCAAGGGGCTTTCTCTCAGCTATAATCATTTTTTCTCTCCGCTATTATATAGATAAAAATTTCTGGTTACTTATCGATAACGTGACAGCCACCACAGGTGCGCGGTCCGGTTTTCTCACCCATTTTTGCTTGCTTGGCATGACAACCGGTACACATCAAGTGAAATGCTGAACGTAACTGAATACGAGCATCCCAAGTATGGCAGGAGGCGCAGCGAATCTCGGCATTGCCCTCTTCCAAACTATCTTCATCGAGAACATTTTCACCTTTCTCATAGCGATGATGACAGTCGAGACACTCCAGACCATTGCAATGAAGCTCATGCGGAAAGGTCACCGAAGAGCGTTTTTTTTGTTTAAACGCTTCACTGTTGTTTAAGACTATCTTTTCCGGCTGCGCCCAGCTCGCAGAAACCCAGACAGCCGCCAGCAAAACTCCAAAAAGTACTATTATCAATCTCTTTTTTTTCATTGAACCTTTCTCCTTTGCCGTTATAACCAGCTTTCGCCCTCGTCAAGTTCAGGATAGACACCTTGAGACCGACAGATACTCCGCGTAAAATCTATCATCCTCGGAATATCGATCCCGATCGGACAGTAACAACGATGGCAAAGGACACAGTTATTCCACACCATTGACTTGATTCCTTCAAGAAATTCGTGATCAACATTACCCTTTTTCTTGTAGAGCTTGCCCAGTGAATTAATTACCTTATAGGATGGCATATATTGAGGATCTCCATCATGCGACATATACAAAAAACAGCTTTCAGCACAGAGACTGCAGTGTAGACAGTAATTTAAGATGCGCTTCATCTCGGGTGCTTTTTTGTCAAGCATCCCTGAGATTTCAGCTCTGTCCACTGCTTTCTTTTCTTGATCGGACATTGACCTTCTCCATTTTTTGACTTTTTTTACGAAACTATTTTATTTGGCTTGATTATAGGACCAGACTCTGCTTCCGGACCCCAAACAATGCTCATAGTTCATCTGGTATCGGTAGAGAAAAAAGAGAAGTCCATGTTTGAGCTTGGTAAAGGGAATCGCCATCAACATCAGTTCACCGGCCAGAATATGGATAATCAGAACGGTTTCGTAACTGAACCATTGCTGCGTAGCCATATAACCGGTCGCAAAGGGAACCACGACGATCGCGACGATGAGATAGTCATAAACTGTGGAAATCGCTTGTACCCGATAGATAAAGAGGCGCCGCGAGAGGAAAAAAACACCTCCCAGAACAACTACCAAGGTCAACAAATCAGCAACAAT
>JAGLQD010000577.1 GCA_023136985.1 Candidatus Sabulitectum sp.
ACCGCCAGCAGTGGGGATAGCTGTGCTTTACCTTGCGGGAAGCAATCATTCTTCCTGACTCCGTCAGATCTTCAACGATCACCGGGTTTGCTTTGAATACATGAAGACCATGGTACTTGCCGCCCTCTTCGGTGAAGATGCCTTCAGGACCAACAGGACAGAAGGTTTCAATCCCATAGGACTGGCAGACCGTAAAGTCATCAGCGCCGTGCCCGGGAGCAGTATGAACACATCCTGTACCATCATCCATTGTAACATGATCAGCGATGATCAAAAGCGAGGTCTTTTCCGGGTTCACCGGGTGCTCCAGAAGAAGATTCTCCAGGTCTCTCCCCTTGAAAACAAGCCCCGATCTTACACTTCCATGGATATCCGCATCATCTATGAATGGCTGCGCTCTTCTCTCCGCAACCAGAAAGCTGCGATGATCTGTATCGATCACCACATAGCTCTCACCTGGATTAAGGGCAACTGCCATGTTTGAAGGAAGGGTCCAGGGTGTTGTGGTCCAAATGACCACTTCAACACCTGACGGAACACCTGCAGCTTCCCAATTCGATATGCCGGACTGTTTGAATGCCACATAGACTGAAGGTGAAGTATGATCAGCATGCTCAACCTCGGCATCTGCAAGAGCAGTGGTACAGGACGTACACCAATGGATAGGGCGAAGCCCCTGATATATGTAGCCCTTCTCCACCATTTTTCCGAATGCCTTTACTATCCCGGCCTCGTATGTCTTCTTCATTGTAAGGTAGGGTTTATCCCACCGTCCCAAAACGCCGAGTCTTTTAAACTCTTCCCTCTGAACATCCACAAAACCCGCTGCATACTCCCTGCATCTTTTTCTTATCTCCGTAAGATGCAGTGATGCTCTTTCGTCACCGGCATCTGTCATTACTTTGTGCTCGATGGGCATTCCATGACAGTCCCAGCCGGGCACATAAGGAGAATAAAAACCCAGCATGGTGTGACTTTTGACTATGAAATCTTTCAAAATCTTATTAAGTGCTGTTCCCAGATGAACGTTGCCATTGGCATATGGAGGTCCATCATGAAGAATGAATGGCTTTGAGTCGCGTCTGGCATAACTTATCTGACCCTCAAGATCCATCTCCTCCCATCTCTCAAGAAGCTCCGGCTCTCTTTTAATCAACCCGCCCTTCATGGAGAAGCTGGTTCGGGGAAGCTTGATGGTTTCTTTGTAGTTCACTACTCCACACCTCCTTCAACTTCCTGAATCAATCGGTTCAGGAAGGAAAAATCATTGTTTAATTTACTGCAGGACT
>JAGLQD010000578.1 GCA_023136985.1 Candidatus Sabulitectum sp.
CGACCCCATGGCCTTCTCAGATAATTCACGAAAATGACTCTGCAGTTCGAACAATTCCTCAACAGGCACTCTAAGCAGTCTGAAGAAAAGATGTTCAAGGGTGTGTTCAAGCTCTGCCATGAAGAAACTGGGGGCAAAATACCTTCTTCCGGCAATGCTGCTACTGGCAATCTCCGGTGTGATCTCTCTCTGAAGTCGTCTTAGCAAAGCAAGCGATTCTGTAAGGTATGAACGATAATCTTCGTCTTCAGTCACATCACAAAGACGGGTGCTGCCAAGATCCTCCTGGATCACATAACCGCTGGATTCATCACTGAGAATAACCTCAGGTACAGGAAAATCCATTTTTTTCAGAAGGTGGTAAATGTCAAGCCAGGGCCAAAGCGGGGTATGAGAACTGTCCATCACTACAAATGATCCACCGCTATGCTCCATCCGATAAAAGTCACGGGCAGAGGCATCACCGGCAATCGGAGTAATACTGTTGACAGTTCCGTACTTATCGTTTATCCACCGTACGAGATCTTCCATCCGCTCAGTCAATCTTCAGCTCCTTCGGGAAAACCACGGTAAAACACTGTTAACAATGGAAGCTCCTGATAAAAGCTCCGAACCTTCAAGAACAACAGAATCTCGAATCAGCACATCACTGCTGATTATACACGAACTGCCAATCCAGTAAAAGCCCTCCAGATCAGCCCCGTCAATAATAACAGCAGACGGGTGAATATAGCTTCCCTGAGCAAGAAGGTGTTTCCTGAAAATATGCGACTCACCCATATCAAGCCAGCTGGTGTCGGTAAAGAACTCGTTTAAGAAAATCCCACCTGCTGCCGCAGCACTTCTAAGGCTGGAAAAAAAACCGGTGGACAATTGCTTTTCTGAGCATATGGCAGCAACTTCCGGGGAAATAATACTTACTCCAAGGTAGTGTCTGGATCTGCCGTTTACAGAAAGACTTCCATATTCACCGTATTCAGGGAAATTACCGGTAAGCACCGTCCACCTGGAGCCGGACATCAGATGAAATTCAACCATTTCTTCAATAGGCACATCAAGAACCATATCCGTATTAGTGATGATCCAGTGGCCCTTAAACAATTTTCTGTTCATGGCAAGTGTACCAGGAAGCCCAAGAGGCCTTTCTTCAAAAAGCATCCGAGCCCTGCCATTCCAGTGTCTACGCACCTCCTGCAGGATCAGTTCAGGACACCTTGAGGCATTAAAGGCCATGCTATCCGGGTTAACACTGGCAAATCTATCTATCAGGTTGCCGAGAAGAGTAGTCTCCCGCCATGGCAGCAAAGATTTGGGGCGACAAAAAGAAAGAGGTTCCGCCCTTGTGCCGTAACCGGCAGTAAGAAACAGAACCCCTTGAATATACCTGCCTGAATATTTAACCGTAGATTTCTTTCCTGTTGCAGTCACAGACCTTTACTCTTCTTCTCTGTGGACGCCAGGTGTCTTTCAGCCCTGTTCTGGCAGCAATGTATACAACCGGAACTTTTTCCTTGCCGCAAACCGTACACATCTCTTTGTGAGATGTACGGCTCTCGTGAGCAAGTTTCGCTGCGAATGTTCTTTCCTTCTTAGCCATTATCTATCCTTTCGCGCCATGGCCGGTATCTGTCCGGCCAACTCCATGACCCGGTCAAGGAGTGCCCTTTCAGTAAGCCCTTTAAGGGCGGCTTCAATTATCAACAAAATACCCCTTCGAACCTGTGAATAAGATTCACGGCCCGGTGAGGCCCACCACATAGGGCACGAGTATAACATCTTATCCACTGAATCTGCAACCCTTTCAGCAGCTGATTTCCTGCTTTCCGCTAAAACAAAGTTCAGAAGCTCCCAGTAAGCTGCATGATCTCTATTGCTGGAATTATTCCAGAGCGGAAAAGGTTCGCCTGCATCAAGATCGCTTGAAGTAGTGGACCAGCTCCCAGCAGGTACAGATCTTTCCTTTAAAGGAAATTCTTTAAGGATTCTATCCAATGAAGAAATTCTGATCCTTTTCTTCGTTAGAACCTCCTGAAAGAAAGGTCTTAAGAACGAGTCAATAGCTCCATCTCTGTGATGACCGAAAGTTTCCCCGTCCATTGCAAGGATCACATATGAATCGTCTTCTCCTGACCAGGAATGTAGATCTCCAACCATTCTGTTCACCATGTCGGAGCCACTTCCACCATGAAAAGAGATCAGATTTGACCAGAAATTACTTCTCAGGAATACCGCTGTATTATCCACAGCCGGGATCCAGTTTGCAGGAACATCCGAATTGAAATGAACCCATGGGACATCATCTGTAATGGTCCATTTGAAGCCAAGTGAGCCCAGAATCCTTACTGTATCCATGTTCAGAGCCATCTCCGGAGGAAAAACACCTTCCGGAGTAAAAACTTTCCCGATCAGTTCCCGGTTTCCTCTGTTATTCAATTCTATCTGTCTTTCCACCTCCCGGCGGGGTATCAGAGGCAAAATGGGATGATAGGCTCCACTGGAGGAAAAAGAGCAACTGCTCAACTGAGAAACCAATTCAAGAGTCTCCGGAGCAAAAGCAGACAACTGCTCCGTGAGAGAATAGTTCATATTCACAGTAACTTCCACTCCGGTATCCAGCAGAAGTTCAAAGAGAGGTCTGTAACACTCTCTGTTTATCCGCTTGACGATCTCGGGATCCTGGGATGGTGGCTGATAGAAGTGAAGAAGAAAACCTATATGCTTCATTGAGAATTACTCCGTTTGATTTTGAGAGTTATGCGGCATCCTGGTTTCAGACGAAGCGTCTCCGCTGCAGACCCGCCGTTAACTGCAAGTTCACAGAATCCAGTACTCCCTGTAAGAAATAGAACAGCATCATCTGCCGGCGACTGGTAGTATGATTCGACCTGAATCAATGGGATATCCTGCCCACTGGAGAGAAGAGTCAACGGAGTTATCAGCTTCATATCCTCTGCAGTAACCGCAAGAACACAGTTCCCGAAATTGTCCACATGAAGAACAGCAACAGACAATTCCTCATCACTGAAAACACAAGTCGCTTTCTGAAGCATGACCGGATTCTCGTGTGGTTCAAGATATGCAGTCCACCCGGGGTCAACTGCAAGCTTTGCAGCGCAAAGAGCGAAAACATCCCGCCCATGAAATGTGGGAGACGAACCGGGATCAGCTGGAGGCAGTTTCCACGCCCTGACCGGACCCGGAAGCAGGCTGAGCAGACCGTTATCCGGTGCTACAATAAACCTTCCACGCCAGAGAGCAGCAATTCCCAGACGATCACTTCCAACGCCGGGGTCAACAACTGCCAGAGTCACTGAACCCTCCGGAAGCTCAGGAAGAGCTGATCGCAGATGATAAGCACCCTGAAGAATGTTTCCAGGTAGAACCGCATGGGTAAGATCAATTACAGGAGTATCATATCCGGCAAACGAAAGAATTACAGCCTTCATCTGTGCAACATAAGTATCGGAATATCCAAAATCCGATAAAATAAATAAAGGTGTTTTCAGAAGTCTCTCCCCCTTCAGCGGTGTTTGATCACCACAAGTGTTCGGTCATCTGCCTGAACTGAACTCTGTCCATGGAAGTTCATTGCCTTTAAAACACGAGTAACTATTTGCTCTGCATTAAGATCTCGATACTCTAGAACAGCCTCAGTCAGCCCGGAAACATCAAATTCAATATCGTTACTATCCATGGTTTCCGTAATTCCATCTGTGTAAAGAACCAGCACATCACCAGGGTGAAATTGTACCGTTCCAAAACTGTAGTCTGCACTCTTTAGTACACCCATAAGCAGTCCACCTTCTTCAAGAAAACTGATATCACCGGTTCTTGACACAAGAAAAGGCGGGTTGTGACCTGCATTACAATAAGTAAGAAGACCATCCTGTGTGTTAAGAACGCTGTAAAAGAGTCCCACAAGACCAGACACCTCTCCCTCGGCAGTAAGCTCTGAGTTCACCCGCTTCATTATCTGGCCGATGTCAAACAAGCTTCTGACGCTGGCTCCAAGTGTACCCTTCATTCCAGCCATTGTCAAAGCAGCTGGAATACCTTTTCCTGCCACATCAGCAATAGCCAGACCCAGATTACCGTCGGGAAGCTGGAAAAAGTCATAGTAGTCTCCCCCGACTTCCTTTGCGGGATTGTAGTAAACAGCAATGGTATAATTCTCATATCTTGGTGCTTCTGCCGGCAACAACCCCATCTGAATTTTCCTTGCAGTACTCAATTCTTCCGCAAGAGAATCCCCTGTGGTTAATCTTCCAAGGTAAAGATCAGGCAGTCTTTCCCGGAGCTCGCGGGAAGTGGTAATGGAAGGATGGCTTGTTACCAGTCGGGCAACTGCATTTCTCACATTCTCTGACCTGTCGCTGAGAAGCATCGTTATTTTTTCCACCAGCCCTGGAATAGTACCAAGACTCGAGAGTTTCTCAATTGCTCCAATTGCCTGCAGTCTTACGGAAGCATCATGGTCTTCAAAAGCTTTAAGGTAAAATTCTGCCTTATCCGCTGTTTTAAGGAAAGGAGAGTTGCTTATACCACGGAGCACTGCTGTTCTAACCGTTGAATCTGTGTCCACTGCTAAAGAAAGAATCTTTTCAGTAATGCGTTCAGGTCTGGAAAACTCAGCAAGGGCTTCCCCCGCAGCGGCTCTTACCGATCTTTCATTATCAACGGCAAGTCTGTTCAGAAGAACAAAATCCTCTGTGGTCATAGAACCAAGTCGTCGAATACTCGATGCTACGGTTTTTCGCACAGATGGTTCAATATCCGCAGAAAGCTCTGTAAGCAGATCATCCACAGAGGCTGGTAAGGGTTCTCTGTTCCAGAGGATAAACCACGCAAGCCTGGATCGTTCTTCCACTGAACCGTTTTCCAGAAGCCGCTTAACCACACCCACCGATATTTCCGCCACATCGCGGCGGCCAGCTGCAAGCAACTGCGCAAGAGCCTCTCTGGCTCCATATCGCTCGGAAGCAAGAACAATACGAAGAAGTTCTGTCTGCTCGGAATCATCAAGAATTCTGATGTAGGGAAGCACCATTGCCGCCATCTCGCTGCTCTGAGGCATGTTCTCTGACAATAGCTTCCAGAGGGTGGTTTTCTCGTCGACGGTAAGATCTTTGTAGTTCATAAGCATGCACTGGGCAACAGTTCTGATATCATCTTCGGAAATATCCGAGAACAGTGTATTTCTAATAGTGCTTCCAAAAAACCTGATACGGGCTCCAATGTTAGAAGCTACCACCCCACGCCCCCCACGGGGAAGACGCTGCATAAGCAACCAGAGCAGATCACAGGATTCCTCTTCGAATTCACCCAGTTGTCTGTTCATCAACCCGAAGACAAGGTTCATGAGCTGGCTGTTCTCACCCCTGTCCAGAGCCGAATTCACAATCTCCATCTCCCTGGGTTCAAGATCAGGAAACTTCCTTCCGAGATAAATCAGCACGCCCCTGGAAACCTCAGCGGATGAATCCTCCAGAAACCGCCTGACAAACCCGCCGGGATCCCCGGACACTCCCCACATATCAATGCTCAGTAGAAGATAAGCTCTAACTGAAGGATCAGGATCTTTGGACGTAGCCTCTACAAGCTCTCTGAAATAGTGATCCTTTCTGAGCCATGGCACTCCCTGAGATCTTGAAAGAGCTCTTCTTATTTCAACAGAGCCGGATTCTATTATGTGACGGCACAAGCCCTCGGCAGCCCTGTCGAAAGCCTCTCTGTCCGCAAGCAGCATTGAAAAGAAATCGTTCAACCCTTCGATCTGAGATTCCCTGGAAGCAGTAAAGAGCAATCTCGACTTTTCCGAGGATGAAAGGTATCGATACATGTGTGCGATGTTGTATCCGGCTCTTCTCTGTTCTGTATTCTCACCGTTCAAAAGAGTTTCCATTACAACTCTTACCAGTGGACTTCCAGCTCCGGACAGCTCTGCCATCCCCTTATCCACTGCATTAAGGATAATTATGTCCCCGCTGCAGAGATGAGTCTCACCGTTGACTGTTAAACGCCTGAAGGGTGAAATGCCCTTTCTTGCCTTTGTTTCATTGTACATTTCTTCCAGAGTTTCGGTAGATGGAAAAGTTTCTCTGATAAGAAAGTGTAGCCTGGACCATATCTCCAGTAG
>JAGLQD010000579.1 GCA_023136985.1 Candidatus Sabulitectum sp.
ATGTGCTCTGATGTTTGCCCCGTCTCCATTCCGGTGGCTGCAGTGTTCAGTAGAACCGGTGCGAGAACCGCTTCGATATTTGATTACGTCCCTGGGCGTGATGTTTCTGAAGAAATACCTGTAATGGTCTTTAAAGAGGAGGAATTTCCGGAACTGGGATAGGGCTTCGAATCCCGGTTCTTTGTGGAGAACAATATGAATAAGGAATTTACACCGAGAATTACCAGTTTCCTCTGCAAATGGTGCTCGTATACAGGAGCTGATCTGGCTGGTACCAGCAGACTGCAGTACTCTACCTCCATCATACCGCTGCAGGTAATGTGTTCCAGCAGGGTTGATCCTGTCTTCCTTCTGAAGGCATATCTCAGTGGCTCTGACGGAGTTCTTATGGGAGGGTGCCATCCCGGGGATTGTCATTACGAAACAGGTAATTACCATACCAGACGAAGGTTTGCGCTTGTAAAGGAAGTGTTCGATTCTCTTGGGCTTGAGTCTGCAAGGCTGAAGCTTTCGTGGATATCCGCTTCTGAAGGGCCAAAGTTTGCCAGAGTAGCCAATGAGTATACAGAGGAGATCCGGAAACTGGGAGAGAACCCCACAAGAAAGAGCATATTCCTGTGAAGAACAAAAAGAATACCGTACTGGTTCTAGGTGCGGGGATTGCCGGGATACAGGCATCTCTCGACCTGGCCGAAATGGGTGTGGAAGTTCATCTTATTGAAGGTACACCCACCATCGGCGGCAGAATGCCCCAGTTGGACAAAACTTTCCCCACAAACGATTGTTCCATGTGCATTCTTTCGCCCAAGATGAGCGAGTGTGCCAGACATCCACTGATCACAATCCATATCAAGTCCACTCTGAAAGAGATCTCCGGAGAGCCAGGCGATTTCACATGCAGAGTGGTTGAGCAGGCCAAGTATGTGGATCCGGTGAAATGTGTTTCCTGCGGCCTCTGCGAGGCCAAGTGTCCAGTTAAGATAGACGACGAGTTTGATGTAGGTCTCAGGAAGACCAAAGCAATTTCCAGATACTTCCTTCAGAGTATTCCGTCAGAGTACACCATCAACCCCAGTCATTGTCTTTACCTGACCAAGGGTGTGTGCAAACTCTGCGAAAAGGTCTGCCCAACCGGTGCGATCAACTATGACGACAAGGACAGAGAAATAGAGATCAGTGCAGGGGCGGTAATTCTTGCCACCGGCATGGATCCCTTCGATCCCCTGGGATTCGGTCAGTACGGA
>JAGLQD010000058.1 GCA_023136985.1 Candidatus Sabulitectum sp.
CTCACCGCAGTTGAAGGTATAAGTTCAGCAGTCTGCGTTGGAAGAGACGGATTTGTGATAGATGCCTCCGCAGCACCGGGGGCAGATGTTGACGCAATTGGTGCCATGGTCTCCACAGGTCTGGGTTCCGCTGAAAGTGTCGGAAAAGAACTTGGAGTAGGCGTCCTCACCCAGGCAATGATGGAATACAAAGATGGCGTTATTGTTATGACTGCTATTGGTGTAGATGCAATTCTTGCAGTTGTTGCCTCTGAGAGTTCCAGCCTTGGCAATGTCCGCATGCAGGTTAAAAAAAGGAAACGAGATCTGGAAGCAATTCTCTAGCTACCCAACTACCCGGTAATATGCGGGCATCCATCTTGTGGTTCCTTCAGGATGCCCGTTCTCGCCGTATTCCGTCGTAACAGGAAGGGCTGGACATTGAGCACGCTTGCGTAAATAATTGTACGGTAGGCTTGCAGTAATATGGAGGGATATATGACAGAAACATTCAACAGTCCAGAATCGTCTATCAATGGAACACTGGCAGAGCTGGTTGAAAAAACCGAAGCTTTAACGGCTCTTCTTATCAGCAGACACGGCATCTGCCTTGGGCAGGCAGGTGGCGGAGCAAAGCTGAATGCCACTGCACTGGCAGCACTTGTAGCAGGGATGTTCTCAGCAACAAAGGAGGTCGCCAACATTGTGGGAGAAGAGCAGTTCTCCATTCTTCTGCAGCAGGGAGAGAAAAGACACATCCATATTTCCCTCATAGGAGAGAAATCAATGATGGTTATCGTCTTTGAAGACTATTCACGCATAGGCAGGGTAAGGCTTGCTGCTAAAAAGAGCAGTCCTGCTCTTGTGCGATTGATCAACAAGAACAGGAAAGATACCACTAACGCAATACAGGACATTTCAATACCTGACTTCAAGGAATACGCTCTCAACCTGATCGACCGCATTTTTGTCATAGGAGAGGAAGAGGATGCCTCACCTTGACCTGAACAATAAACAACTGGTTTTCAAAATTGTTTATTTCGGCCCGGGTATGAGTGGTAAAACCACGAATCTGCTCTTCATTCATAAAAAGATATTCGACAAGTACAAGGGCGACATGATCATTCTCGACACTGAAGAGGAGAGAACCCTCTTCTTCGATTTCTTCCCGGTTTCTCTGGGGTCTGTCCAGGGCTTTGCTCTTAAGATCCATCTCTACACCATTCCCGGTCAGGTGTACTACGAAGCCAGCCGGCGGATCATCCTTGAAGGTGCAGACGGTGTTGTATTTGTTGCAGACTCAAAAGTTGACAGGCTTGATGATAATGTAGATATGTACAAAAGGATGATCGAGAACCTCGATAGCTTCGGGGTGGATCTTGATACTTTCCCCATTGTTCTTCAGTACAACAAGCGTGATTTTGATGAAATTATTCCATTGGGGAAAATAGAAAATATTCTGGAACTTCCAGAGGACCTGCTTGTTACCGAATCAGTTGCCACTTCAGGAGCCGGAGTAATGAAAACTCTTCAACTGATAAGCAAGGAAGTGATCAGGAATTTCCAGCTGGATTGACCAGTCTGACAAAGAAAGGAGTCTGATAGCACATGGCCTTCAATGGCAATTTAAGCGAATTTGGCGTTGTTGCACTTTTGCAGTTACCAGGCACTAATCATCTTACCGGCAAACTTATCCTGGAGCAGTCGGAAGCCAGAGCAGAATTCTTTTACAACAAAGGCAAGCTGGTTCATGCTGTATGCGGTGAAACAACAGGAAAAGAAGCTCTGTTAGAAGTTATAGACTGGCTGGAAGGCGATTTCGCTTTTGATTCTACCAGCCACACCGAAGAGGTCACAATAGAGAAAGACCTTCAGAACACTCTTATGTGGGCATTGAAAGAACAGGACGAACTGAAGAAACGAAAAGAAGAAGAAGAGGAGGCAGCCAGCGAGCTTGCAGCCAGAAAGCTTGCTGCAGAAGAACAAGCCGCCAGAGAACAGAAAGCTATTGAACTTGCTGAACGGGCTAAAGCCGCAGCCGCTTTAGCTGAGAATCTTCCTGAACCTGTCGCCATACCTCAGTCGATCATAGGCGATCCATCAGCCATACAGATAGCGTACCTCATCAATTCCAAAGGTCAGATCACTGGGGAATCCAGTGCCGAACCCGACTATCTAAACAAAATCAAGCCAATACTTTCTGCGGTTCAGAGCTTTATCCGTGATTATCCGAATAAAGCAATAGGAAAGACCTTTATAGAAGACTCGGAATTGACACTGGCCTTGTCTGGAATCACTGAAAAAATAACAGCTGTCATATTTGTACAACACAATACAAGAATGGGAGTTCTAAACATTGAACTGGGCAAATTTCTTAAATCTCTTAAATCTTCAGGTTTGGAAATTCTAAATGATTGATGAATCAACCAGGGACAAAGCCGATAATCGTCTTCACTTTGTGGAATTCATGCAGATGTGCGCTGACTCCGGTTACATCTCCGAGCCCACAGCCAGGGAAATTTGTCTGTTTGCAAAGTACCAGGGAGGTGTTGAGGCTATTCCTGCATTTCCAGGAGACCATCCGGATAACAACGAGCGTTTTACCGATCTTCTAGCCTACGCCCCACCTGGAGAGCGTTCTTTCGATAACTATGTTGTAACCGATGAAAATTCATACGCTGTGGAGCTTGCGCGCACTGTTGCTCTGATACCAAGAATATGGAAAAGTATTTCTCCTATTCTTTTCCATGCAGGAACTGGTCAGGGTAAAACTCATCTTCTATCTGCAATTACAGCAACATCAAGACAGAACACGCTTTTTCTCAATCTTAATGATTTGAAGATGGGGTACAAATACTGCGTAAAAACCAACAAAGAAAGCCAACTTCTCTCCTGGATCGTCAGCCATAATTTTCTGCTCCTTGACGACCTGCAGTTTGTTCAGGGAGATACCGATTTTCAGCACTTCCTCTGTTCTGTCTTCAACAGAATGCCTCATGGAAAAAGTGCAATTGTTCTCTGCTCAAATTCTGAAGTTGAGAATATGCAGGATTTTGACAGCACTTTCTTTTCCAGGATATCTTCGGGTATATCCATTGAGTTAAAAGCAATGGATCTTAAAGGTCGAATTGTCGTACTGGATCAGATGTTCCGAAATACAGGCTTCGGCCCGGGAATTGAAATAATCACCTACCTTGCCACAGAGATAACACAGAACATAAGAACATTGAAAGCAGCCGGAAGAGCTGTTCTGGCACACCTTCTTGCCTCTCCGGCAAAGGGAGGCATCTCAATAGAGACCGTGCAGAATCTGTTGTACTCTATGAATCTTAGAGATATTGCTGGAAATGATTCCATGTCATCTGACTCGCTGCAAAACACCCCACAGAAGAACGACACGATGTCCCCTTACATTGTTGTTGATATTGACGATGAGGTTGCCAAGAAGAAACCGGATGATGAGGTAATTTTCAAGAAAGCGCTGGAAGCAAAAAAAGTCGCCGGTGAAGAAAAGATAGAACCTTCTTCTGAGACCGGGACATACCCCGACTCTGCAATAACTCCCGAAATCGCCGATGCACTGGAAGTTACAGCTGTCCAAACTAAGGCCGCAGACCCTGTAACCGTTCCCGAACCGGTTGTTGAACCGGTTGTTGAACCGATACCTGATCCGGTGGTTGCTTCCGGGGTTGTTAAGGTTCAAACTACTGCAGAAACCGTCGACTCAGGTAAAGAAAAATCCATTCATATGCTTGAAAGTGCCACCACTGTGAACAGCCAGATAGATGCTCTGAAGATGGCGGCTCTTCGAAGGATAGAACAACTGGAAAAAAAGAATCCTGACAGCCCGGAAATAGCAAAGCTCAGGTTTGCAATTGTATTCTTAAATGAGGGAAAAATTGAATCGGCGATGCTCGCCCTGAAGTAAACAGAATTTTTTTACTCTACCCCTGCACACCTCTGCCGCGAGGTAGGTAGGCAGGTAGTGTATTGCCTCCGATAAGCCGCGATAGTATAAGTACTTGATGACTCAAACTGGAAAGGATTTACCATGAACAGTAATCAAATTCTCACTGCCCTGGTGCAGGTTGATGGAATTGATGCCGCAGTATGCGTTGGACGAGACGGTTTCGTTATCGATGCAGTTGCCGGAGCAGGAGCCGATGTAGATGCAATAGGAGCAATGGTTTCAACAGGTCTTGGATCTTCTGAAAGCGTTGGAAGAGAGCTTGGAGTAGGAGCTCTTACCCAGGCAATGATGGAATATACCGATGGTGTTATTGTTATGACTGCAATTGGCGAAGATGCAATACTCGCAGTGGTTGCCGCCAGCAATTCCAGCCTGGGCAATGTTCGTCTTCAGGTCAGGAAAAGAAAGAAAGAACTCGAACAGGTTCTTTAGTCGACCTGACTGAACAATAAGTTCCTTATAGGAAGACCCGACATTGTCGGGTCTTTTCTTGATGATCAGGAAAGGCGGGTCAGAAAACTGACCCGCCTTTCATCTAAAAACAGAAACTGATTACCTGATAACACTCACTCTGGACGTAGCAATATTGCTGCCCTGTGTAAGACGCATGAAGTAAACGCCTGTGGACAGAGAACTGGTATCCCAGGTGAACATTGATGAACCGTTGAGATTCTCAGAGAACGGCTTATCGATCACGCGGCCGTAAACATCAAAGATCTCCAGTGTGGCTGGACCACTGACACCGGTAAGGGTGACAGAAGCACTGCCGTATACCGGATTGGGTGCTGTGATCGTGATCAGTGAGCCCATTCCTGCTGAATTACTCTCTTCGATACCGGTCATGGGCCAGGTCTTCATGATAACACTGGGATCACCAAAGAGTGTGTAACCTTCGAAATAATACTGAGTATTTCCTCCACCGCTGTAGGCAGCATAAACAGCCATGAGACCCTGATTCAGGAATCCCTTTGGCCAGTAAGTACCATCACCCAGGAAAGAGTCAAATTCAGCGCGCTGCTGGATGTCATCTTCGTCCCAGAGACTATTGGGAACAGAACCCCAGAACCACAAACCACCCTTGCCGGCAGTACGGGTCCAGGTTTCACCCCAGCATGTGCCGACAGCATAGTTACCTGTAACGCAAGCATGACTGATCACACCAGGGAACATCCCGTCATTTGTAAGCTGGTTAAAATATGTTGAACTGAAACTCATGTCTGCCCAGCTTGTCTCGGAGCCATGTCCACTGAATGTAAGCATGGAAAGTCCGGCGTTGATACCTGTGACAGCCTGTGCAGCATTTCCACCGGAGTTTGGATACACTTTGAGTGAATTGTAGCCAAGTGGTGTAAGATGTGTATCGATGCAGTAGTTGTGTGTGCCCTCGGATATATTGTAGTTATCTTGAGATGCAATGAACATGGCATTCTGCACCCAGTCTTGAACACCGACTGAGTTCTCGTAATCAATTACTCTCTGTGCCATTAACATCGCTTCACCTGTGGTTGTCACACTGAAGCGGCCGAGGAAAGCGTCAGGGATCCAGCCGCCATCATCAAGGCAAGCATAGTAAAGATCCGTCACACCACTGTATTTAACAGCAGATCCTCCAGGCAAGAAAGCAGTATCGCCAACAAGAAGAACATAAACCGTTCCACTGTTAATGGCAGCCTGAATGTATGTGCGGATCTCATCAGCAGTAGAGCCGGCTACAGAAAGGTCAACCATTGTAACTACATTTCCCAGAGCCTCTTTGTGAGAGACAAAGGCGTCCATTCCTGTGGTAACGAAATCACTGTGCCCGATGATAAGATATTCACCTGGGCCTGTGTCCATTCCGCCCTCATAGGTGCCGTAATTTGTAAGAGTTGTTTGAAGAATGGTCTCATACTCTCTGCATCCAAGTCTGGCAGCCTGCTCGTAAGAAGCTGCAAGGTCTCCACCCTGAAAATCAAGAGTGATCGCAGCGTCAGCAAGAAGTGTAAAGTCGTTCTGACCTGAATTCCACCGAAGAGGTGTTACTTCCACAAGTGCCAGATTGCGTCCACGCATACCGCCTGCATAGATAATTCTTACCCAGTTCTCCGGGTATGCTGAACCGCTACTGTAAACATCATGATCAAATGAGACTGTATAGTCTTCTCTGGGTCTGCTTTTTACTGCGCTCTGCACAGCTGGAGCAACAGCAGCACCATGGTAGTGAATGGTTTCAATACTGGTATTTGAAACAGTAGCAACAACTTCTGCGCCAACTGGTATCTCTATCCAGGCTCTGAAAACCGGAAGAGCTGGTAATCCTGCTTCTGCAAGGTTCTCTGCGCCATCAATGCTCACTCTGGTGAATTCTGTTCCGTGAAGAATCACTGATCCAAACTCAGGGGTCGCTGAGCTGAAATCAAAAGTAATTCCGGTTTCAGAAGACTCTACCGCTGTAAGCCCGGCAGCAAAGGAAACACAAGCAAAAACTACGGTCAAAAGAAATGCTGTTTTCATCTTTCCTCCTGTTGGGTTTCATGTGTATATCAGAACAAACGGGACATCCCTGTCCTGCCTGCGTATCTATATATACTTTAGGGTGTAAGATAGTTTCTTATCCATCCAGAGTAAAGGAGGTGTTTATGGCTCTAGTTACCCGAACTTCCAGGGGAATCCGCATACAGCAGACAGGGGCACGGGGCATGCGGGAAGCCCTGCTGGCAGGGCCTGCTTCAGGAAGTAACCGGTTCACTGTGCGCAAAATTTTTCTGGAACCTGACGGCTGTACAGCCAGGGCCAGTTTCGATCGTGCTGTTGTCTACTTTGTGCATGAAGGCAGAATCTCAATGAGCCACGGATCCGGAGAACTTGATCTGCTTTCTCCTGGAGACTCTGTAACGGTGAATCCTGATGAATTGCATCATCTTCACAACATCGACAAAATGAAGGCGGTTGTTATTAAAGTAGCATCTCAGTAGTAATTTACTCCAGGTGCGCTGTGAACTCTGGCCTGAATGTTGCAATCACACAGAAGATGGGTAATAGTACAATAAGCATTATCAGAGGTACTGGAGGTTTCATGCTCAGAATCGCCTTGTCCATATTTCTTCTGTTTACCCTGACAGCCCCTTCTTCAATTGCGAAATCACCACCCAGCACTTCTCCCCCTGGAGTTGCCCTTGTTCTTGCTGGAGGAGGCGCTCGAGGACTTGCCCATGTAGGGTTCTTAAAAGCCCTGGAAGAAAGCAACATAAGGATCTCCTCTATTGCGGGAACAAGCATGGGTGCTCTCATGGCTGGCCTTTATGCCTGCGGGTATTCAGCAGAGCAACTGGACAGTCTCACTTCAGGTATGAACTGGACTGAGCTATTCAGCTCTGCTCCGGAACCCGGGATGACTCTTCTGCCTGACCGGATCCGTGGCAGGCAGGACTTGATCAATCTTGGTCTTAGAGGGCTCACGCCGACTCTGCCCGGCAGCGCAGTTTCCAATATGAGAATAGGGTTTCTCCTATCTGGAATGACCGGCCCCGCTCAGGTTCTGAAAGGGTTCAATTTTGACTCTCTCAGTATACCACTGCGAGTGGTCTCTTCCGATCTTTTGTCTCGAGACCGGATTGTATTCAGTCAGGGAGAATTGTACAAATACCAGCTTGCAAGTATGGCAATTCCCGGCATATTTCCCCCTTTCATTCACGACTCTCTGATCCTGGTTGATGGCGGAGTATTTGACAACATGCCTGTGGATGTAGCAGAGAAAGCATGGCCGGATCTGCTGGTTCTAGCAGTTAATGTCGGCACGGCAAACCCAACTGAATTTCCCGACGCGCCATCTCTTCTTACAGTGTTCGGCATGACATTCAACGCTCTCTCCATCAGAGTGAACGACTATTATCACAGAGAACCTCAATGGCTCTTCACTCCAGACCTTCACAATTCCGCTGTATGGAGTTTTGATCTTACAGACTCGCTGATTGCATGGGGCTACAACCAGGGAATGGCCTGGATCGCAGAGAACCCGGACCTTCCAACTGGTGCTCAGCTGCGAGAAGGGTGGCATCCTCCTGATTTTACCATAAGAAACATCCTGTTCCGCGGGAATGATAATGTTTCTATGAGGGCCATAGACAGGTGGCTGCCGCTGACCCGCGGGGACACTCTTAACACCTGGATCGTAATGGATGCTGCGGAAAAACTGTATGCCTCCGGTCTTTTCAGCATGATCAGGATGTCAATGCTTCCAGCGGGTGATCCCAGTCAGTGCGACCTGGCCTTTACAGTGACGGAAAAAGATCCCGGAACTCTGGGATTTGGTCTCTCTTACAACAACGATTTCGGCCTGGATGCAAGGTTCACCATTGAACACAAGAACTCTTTTAACCGTGGAATTAAAACAATAATAAACACCGGGGGAGGAAGCAACTACGCATTCCTGGAGCTGAGTTCATTTACTAATACCAGTCATACAAACAGGTATTTCAGCGTCTCCGGCAGTCTCTATCAGATAAAGGGAAATGAGCCTGATGGTTCTGGCTCAAATCCTTTAAGAATATGGACTGACCACTCTGTTTCCATCACCATGGGGCGACCGTTCTCATGGTACGGGATCGTTGAGTTCGCCACGGAATGGAAAGGGCGATCCTATGTGAACGGTAACGGCACAGAGGCTTTTCCCCTTCTTACCGCAACCTATATGACTGATACCAGGGCGGATCCTACTACATTCTCACAGGGAACAAGAGTTTTTCTGAAAGCCGGATGGTGTCCGCAGAATGAGCATTCCCATGCATATGTAAATTGGGATGTAACATCAATTCACAACCTCAGGTTTGCTTTCCTCAGCGGAGCCTCCATGTGGGGATCTCTTCTCTGGGGTGACAACTATCAGTGGGAGGAATCAAGACTCACGGCCCCCAGAGGAATTCCCGGACACCGCTGGAACTCTCTGCCCTCACGGGAAAAGGTTGCAGGCAGCATCTTCGCCTCACGAGAAGTTCTGGGACCAATGTTTCTGGAAGTTAAGGGAGCCGCGACCTATGACTTTGACTCCATAGATCAATACAAGGACGGAGAAATTCACTGGGGAGCTGGCCTTTCCTGTGGTGTTAACATTCCAGGGGGAACAGCAAGACTGGGTCCGGGGTGGAATGAGAATGGAAATACACGATGGACCTTTTCCTACGGCAGTGACTACTCCTTCGGGCCTGGCAGGTAACTAGAAAGGAGCGTGCAGATCTCTGCACGCTCCTT
>JAGLQD010000580.1 GCA_023136985.1 Candidatus Sabulitectum sp.
TTTACGCATTGCTTCGCTCGGTTGGTGTATACGGCCTTCCCATGTGGCAGATCTTTACCGCCAGTGCAATAACTGATCTGACCATGGCTCTTCCTGTACACGGCCTTATGAGTATGGGAACAGTAGAAGCTGGCTGGGTTGCGGGATTCGCCCTTGCAGGTGTTTCAGGAACACTGCCGGGAGGGCTTTCGGTTATTGAAGCAGGGTTCAGTGTACACCTGCTCTGGCTTTCCATGGCTGTATTGCTGATGTTAGGCGGAACTGCGGCTTTGCTGCTTTCTGGAAGAAAGGGAAACAATTGAAAACCGTTATAGTGGGTGCCGGTCTTTCCGGGCTTACCCTGGCAGAACGAATTTTATCGTCTGATGCCGGGGAACAGATAACGATCCTGGAGAGGGAAGATGCACCTGGAGGTCTTGCGAGAAGTTTCCATGTTAACGGATTTGATTTTGATATTGGCCCGCACCGCTTCCATACCTTCAATACAGAGGTAGATTCATATCTCCGGGAGATCCTCGCCGATTGTTTTGTTCAGATCAGCCGCAAAAGCAGTGTTCATATGGCAGGAAGATACAGAAACTGGCCACTGACCCTTGCTTCCGTCATGGGTCTTCCTTTTCCCGTACTCTGGAATAGCTTTCTTGATCTATTCAATAAACCGGATATACCAGAGGTTAAGAGCTTTGCAGACTTTATTCGATCAAGATACGGAGATAATCTTTACAATTTCTTCTTCTCGGGATATACAAGGAAATTCACCGGAATAGATGCTGAGAGCCTTCATGTGGACTGGGCTCAGGCCGGGGTTAACAGAGCAGTTATAGACAATCGAGTGAAAGCAGATTCATTGCTGTCACTGGTTAAGGGAATGCTTCTTCCGAAGCCAGTAGAGACTAAATTCTATTATCCGTCAACAGGTGGAATTCAAACATTCTGTGATCTCCAGTGCAAGCGGATTGAAACTCGTGGAGGGAGTATTCGCTACTCCACTGCTGCAAAGGGGCTTAAGGAAGAAAATGGTGCAGTGTCAGGTGTAGAACTGGAAAGTGGTGAGATTATCCCTGCAGGCAGAGTTTTCTGGACTGCTCCTATCACCGTCCTTTATCCTGAAACAGAGCTTACATTTATCAATACACTAATTGCAAATGTAGCAATAAGATCAGAGATTTCAAAGAATGATTATCAGTGGTGTTACTTTGGTCACGAAGATCTGATCTTCAGCAGACTCACCGTTCCACGGAATTTCAGGGCGGATTGTGTGCCTTCAGGAAGAGGCAGCGTAATCGCCGAGATCACCTGTAAGTCAGACACCGACTTCTGGAAGGATCCAGAGATC
>JAGLQD010000581.1 GCA_023136985.1 Candidatus Sabulitectum sp.
GAGGCAGCTTCTGTTGCAAGAATGTATGGCAGAGTTCTGTGAGAAACAGGAGAAAGAATTGCAGATGCTTTATCTGCAAGAACACCAGGCACAACAGGTTTCCAATCAGTATTAACTTTCAATTTGAGAATTTCCATAATACCGTATACTTTCTCAGGAAAAGCATCTGCTGTTGTTTTGATCCTTATGTTAACTGCAGGATGCTTTACTGAGGATACACAGGCAAGAGGGGTGATCTTCTGTACAAATTTAAGCAGGTCATCACCAGGTCTTGGGCTGAACAAAAGCAACCCGTCGGGAAGCATGGGATCAAGAGTTCCCATGTCACCGTTGTAGACATGCATTTTGGGGGTCCATGGCAGGAAACCTGCAAGTTCACTCATTTTATGGTGTGCTGCAAAGTGAATCGGAATTCCAGGATAAACATCCTGAAGAGCTTTGGCCATGTAGACTGCAGACCATGCTTCCGAGATATCGGAAGAGGTGAAAACACCTACGCTTTCCGGGCTCAATACATCTGAAGGAAACTTAAAATTGTTCCAGTTTGATGATACTTTAGCTTCTCTTCGTCTTCCAAAAAGATTCTTTATAAAATTCACTGCTCAAATCCTTCCATAATACTTCGCGCCAGATATTCTGCTGGCGAGTTTGCTGAATCTACGGCATTCAAGACCCTGGAGGATTCACCAAATTGTCCTGATACCTGAAGACAGAGACCGTACATGATATCGGCCATAGCATCTCCCGGGTAACGAATACGAATGAATCGGGAAAGATAGAGAGCTTCCTGATACATTCCGCAATTCAAATATGCAGAACAAAGATCGATTGCGCTCCAGAATGCCCTTCTGGCTGTGGAAGCAGATGAGATGGATAGAATAAACTCCTCAATCGCTTTCTGACCATCTTCCTGAAAAAGTGCTGAAAATCCCATGGATCTGTGATAAAGCCATTGATCAGAAGAAGAAATACTCCTAAGCTCTTCTACTGCATATTCAGAAAGCCCGGAGATCCAGGCTATCCTTGCCATCCAGAAATCATAGAGATCCGGATCATAGCAGATATTCTGTAATTCAATTGCAAGAAGAACAGCTCTGCTTCCATCGCCTGCATAGATAGCTTCTTCCAGCAACCTTCCCATGATCCTGATCTGCCCTGCAGAGTTTTCCTGTTCCTGCCATGCAGCTCCGGCTTCCGGCAGCAGCCCTGCCTGCTCAAGCTCCAGTGGTGAAAGGGTTGAAATAATTATAAGAATCAATGCTGTCATTGCATATACCTCTGTATGAGTCTTCTGGAGAATCTGAAGTAACTTATTACACCGAAAATTGCAGCAATGGGAGTAAGAATTTCAGCAACCCATGTGAGTTTAAAGAAAATGCTTTTATCCGGGTATGCCAGAGCTCCA
>JAGLQD010000582.1 GCA_023136985.1 Candidatus Sabulitectum sp.
CTCACCGGAGAGACTCTATGGGAATCGGCTCTTGCCGGTGTAAGCGGCAGAACTGTTGTAACCCGTCCTGCAGTTGTTGGAGACTCGCTGCTTGTTGCCGGCACCTGCGATGGAAGGGTTTTCTGTCTTAGTACTCAGACAGGAGAACTGGTATGGGAGACAGAGTTTGAGAACTGGGTATCCGTAACTCCAGCTGTGTGCGACACCATCGTATATGCCAGCTGTGACGACAACAGAATACACCTCCTCAGCCTTGATTCCGGACAAGCTATTGATACTATCGAAACAGGGTCCTATTCAGGAACACCACCTGTGATCATAGGAGGCGTTTTGTACACAGGAAATTCAGCAGGTGATTTCACTGCAATAACCGGAGTTCTGCCGGAAGCTCCAGTAGAACAGGAATAGGAGACAAATGCCAAGTGGAATTATACCCAGCGGATATGCACTTGTAGCTGGTCTTTCGAATACAGGCAAGTCAAGTTTGTTGAACGCCCTTACCAAAACAACCATTTCACCGGTGGCTATACAGCCGGCTTCCACAAGAATGCCTATTACAGCAATCTGCACCCCTGAAAATGCACAGATATGTTTTGTAGACACTCCACCCATTGAGAGCGGTTACAGCCATCCCATAATCGACTGGGTGGATGTGGTAGTTCTTGTTGCTGACATAAGAACTTTCGACACGGATATTGAGAAACCATCGATGAAGCAATTTCTGAGACGAGCGGATAAAAAACCAATAATTCTCGCCCTGGGGAAAAGCGATTTCGTAAAACCGGATCATCGGGCTGCTTATGTGGCAAAAGCCAGATACACAAATTTATTTACAGGAATTGTTCCTGTAACTCCGCTGCTCGGTTTCGGAATATCCCAGCTTATGGACTCTGTCTTAAAAAACATCCCTCTAAGGAACAGATTGTTTCCAAGGAACATAAACACGCTTAATTCCAAGCGATTTCTTGTGTCTGAACAGATACGCACTCAGTTGTTTGGCATTCTTCCTCTGGAAGTTGCTGCAGAAACCGCTGTTCAGGTTGAAGAGACATCTCAGAGAGACGGCAGCCTCTATGTGAGAGCCAACCTCATCGTATCCCGCGCTTCCTCAAAAGGAATGCTCATAGGGCGAAAAGGGCAGACCCTTGGGCAGATCAACAAGCTGTCTACTGCAGCTATCAGGGAATTTACCGGGGAAAAGTGCAGACTTGATCTCTGGGTCAAGGTCCGAGAGGCCTGGACCGAAAACAAAACAGATCTGCTGGAATTCGGATATGTCTGCTGACACCCAGAGAGCTTGCAGAATTGATATTAAAGATTTCGAGGGTCCTCTTGATCTTCTTCTGTTTCTTATAAGAAGAGATGAACTTGATGTTACCACAATTCATGTGGCAGAGGTTGCTGATCAGTATCTGGATTACATCAGGAAGGCTGAGGATCTCAATCTTGACATAGCAGGGGAGTATCTGGTCATGGCTGCCACGCTTACAAGAATGAAAAGTAGATTACTTCTTCCTGTTGAGCGGGATCTTATGGAGGATACTGAAGACCCAATGGAAACTCTTATGAGGCATCTTGTGCTGTACAAGGCTTTTAAGGAAGTTGCCTCAGAACTCAGGGAAAACGAATCAATCTGGCGTGATGCATACGCTACTCCTGGAGAGCGG
>JAGLQD010000583.1 GCA_023136985.1 Candidatus Sabulitectum sp.
ATAATGGGTTCTTCCACTAACACCCCTATCGGCCCTGGAGATACTCTTCAGATCCATACTTTCCGTGGCTATTTCACCGAAGATATCCATCATCTTGGTGCTGCGCATACTTTTGGAAAGGCTGCCTGTTATGCGTCCTTCGGCTCCAGCGGTGTTGATATGATCAATATGGCGCATGTTTTCGGTTGTCCTGAAACCGATATTTACACAGATACTTCTCCCATATCTGTTCTTAGCAATGCACATTCTGCCACAATTGCACCTGGAGCATTCCAGGTAACAGTTACCGATGGAACCGATCTAGCGGTAGAAAACGCTCTTGTGGGTGTTTATTACGCTGGTACAAATGAATTACTGGACAGTGACTACACTGATGCTTCCGGAGTTGCAAACCTTACAATCTCCAGTCTTCCAGGATCAGGCACAGTAACTATTACCTCAACTGCTCACAACCGGACCCCTGCTTTCACATATGTGAATTCCACAGGAACAGAGAATACCGGTGGAGCGGCCCTTATTCCGGGATTCTTTCTGGATCATGTGTATCCCAACCCGGTTACTGCTAATGCTTCCATTAATTTCAGCACTTCCTCAGCGGGTAATGTGAGCCTTGAAGTTTACGATATTTCAGGAAGGATAATTTCTTCAATTCATTCTGGAACAATGGAAGCCGGAGCCCACAGCTTCACATGGAACGGATCGGACAGTGATGGAGGATTGATACCAAGTGGTCTTTACTTCTTGAATCTTTCCACACAGGAAGGCAGGCGCACTCAGGCTTTCGCGATCCTCAGATAGAATAGATATTCCCGTGGGAAAAGAATGGGCAATCGCTTGATTGCCCATTCTCTTGTATTTCGCAGTATTTATGGTTTATGCTGTTTACAGTATGACTTGCGGAATGTTGATGTTCCGTAATATTATGTGTGTGACAGGGTTCATATAGAATTCTTTCTCTGATTTGTTTATAAGGAGGGTTGTATGTTAAATGAGTTTGGATTGCGTTCTCAGCATATTCTGACAACACTGAAGAATTCAACAATTGCCGTGGTGTCATCTCTGCCCAAAAGTCCTAGAACTGGAACTGAGATAAGCAAGGTACTGGGTCTTGACAAGACTCTCACCTGGAAGATTGTTAAATTCATAGATGGTAAAGATATATATCTTTCTGCAAAATATATTCCCGGAGCTTCTTCCTATCGCTCTTTTCTCAAATCAGCAAAGAGGAACGGCTCATCAAAGGAAAGCGCAGAGGCTGCGGATAAAGCCTACAACGATTTCCTGCAGTTTATCGACATTTACACCGGTGACAGGGCAACCCTGGATCTAATGCTTCTTGGAGAATCTGATACAGGGCGGCAGAAGGCTATGTATGAGCAGAAGAAAACTTGTTTCAGAGCCCAGAGATTTATAAACGGAGCTTCTGCTTCGGTGAGCTTTCTTGCTACCATTGTTCCGGAGCCTTCTGATCTGACAACAGTTTATGCAATAAGGGGATATTCTAATTTGCTGCGTTACAGACCCAATGCTATCCCTCTATATGATCTGCCTCGAATAACTGAGACTGATTCAACCCTGTCTGATAAGTCCCTTCAGTTCTCTCCGTTAATTGAAGGATCTGTACCGGCAGGTGGTGGAATACCCTATTTTGAAAAGTATTGTACCTGCAAGATGCCGCAATCTCTGGATGCCAGTTTGTTGATAGATAACATTATGCCGGATAGTGAGGGTGAATCGTACAAGAGTGTGAATCTTGTTACAGCTCAAATTGTTCGAACAAAGGGTCTTCTGAAGAAAAGAACAAAGAAGAATGAGAAATCGTATCAGATACACCTGTCATATGGCATTTCCTTCCCTACAAAGAAAGCTTATATGGATGTGTTTGTGCATAAGAGCATGGCTATTGGCCGCCCTAAATGCCGTATTTATAACGATATATCAGATTGCAACAAGAGCAACCATAATCGCGAGCGAGTAGATGCAGAACGATTCAGGTATGACGAGAATGTTTCAAGTATCGGACAGGGTGTTTTTTCTTCGCAGATAAGGGAAATCCCGTGGTACGCAAAAATGCTTTCGGAAACATTTCAAAGCATTGGAATAAATGAAAATGAGTTTGATCTTTACAGGGTTCAAGTGGAGTTTCCCTATCTTCCATCATCAATTGCATTGATCTGGGAATAGTGTGACCCTGTCTGAAAACAAGCTACTGCATAGCGACTAAGGATTGTACTGACTTTTCGTAACATGGTATCAGGAGGAGTAAAGAAAAGAACCCGAAGATCAAATCCCCAGGTTCTATCTTTGTGGAAATGAACTAAGCTATTCTTTTTCACTTCCTATAAAGCGATAAACCATGGCTCCAAGCAAACCACCCACGATCGGGGCTACCCAGAAAAGCCAGAGTTGCTTAAGAGCCAATCCGCCTGCGATTATTGCAACACCTGTGCTGCGGGCAGGGTTAACCGATGTGTTGGTAACCGGTATACTGATCAGAT
>JAGLQD010000584.1 GCA_023136985.1 Candidatus Sabulitectum sp.
GTCGAAATCCATACCCCGCCCAACCTGTTGAACAAAGTTAAATTTAACAGAATTGCACTTCAGATTTTCTGCAAGCTTAATTGTGTCCTTTATTTGATGAATATTGTTCTTGTGCAGGGTGCAGATCATCTGTGGTCTTATGCCAACTTCTACAAGGTTTTTGATTCCCTGTACGGCTTTGTCAAATGAACCTTCTACTCGTCGGAGGGCATCATGGGTTTTAGCATCAGCACCGTCCAGGCTTACGGAGATGCACTGGAATTTCTCGGTGTCTTTCAAGAACTTTGCCATTGCTTTGTTCACAAGAGTGCCGTTCGTCTCGATGACTATTCCCAAGCCTTCATCAGATATAAACTTGATAATATCTTTTATTTTGGGGTTCATCAGTGGTTCGCCACCGGTGAGTTTTACAGAGGCTAAGCCTAGTGGTTTACCTTGTTGTACGGCTTTTTTAACTGTTTCCAGTTTCAGGTGAAGGCTGCTTTTTGTGCCTACTTCCTGGAATTCCGGGTTTATCCAGCAGTGGGCGCAGTTAAGGTTGCAGGCTCCGGAGGCATACATGTATATGGAGCTGAGTCTTGGGACTATTCTTTCTGTGTTTTTATCTTTGTCTGTTATGTCTGTTATGTCTGTCATGTCTGTTGTTCTTCCTGCGGGTAGGCATCGTAAACGCTGTTTATGTTGTTGGCTTTAAGGAAGTTCTTGTAGCATCCTCGCCAGCTTGGAGCTAAAATAGTGTTCTGCATCTGTTGAACTATTCCAGGGCAGCCACCATTGCAGTATTTAACCCATTTGCAGTTTTTGCACTCATTGATTTCTGTCATTGGTACTACATATCGGTCTCTTACTTCCTGAATTACCTGGCTTTTGTCCCAGGTAGTAAGAAGGTCATCTTTAAGAATGTTACCCATGGTAAGAGCATGCAGCATTGAACAAGGAACAATAGAGCCATCGTGAAGAATGCCAAGTTTGTTGAATACACCGCCGCAGGAGGAGAGGTAACCCATCTTCCAGCGGTTGGTAAGTTTATCATTTTTTCTGGCATCTTCCATTTCCCGGTACATTCTTAGTTTGGCTAGTGGGCCAGCTTGTGCTGTTATTCTGCCTGGGTACTTCTGCTGAAGTTTTTCGAGCCGTTTTCCCACTTCCAGAATTTCTTTGTGGTCAAGTGCTACTTCATCTTTGTATGTGCAGCCCGTTCCTATGGGGGAAGCTTCGTTGTTAGTCATAGAGGGTAGGCCTATGTCTTCAAGAAGGAATGCTGCCATGTCTTCAACATCATTCATGTTGTGCCTGCTTATTGTTGCTCTTACAGTTAATGGAAATTTGTTTTCTTTAAGCAGTTTAAGAGCTCTTACAGCCCGGTCAAAGCTGTCCGGTCGGCTTTTGTTGTGAACTTCAGCTTTTGAGCCATCAATAGAAATTTGAATGCTGTCAAGGCGGAGGCGTCTTTTGTCTTTACTGAATTCCTTTATTGTCTCCTCAGTAATAAGTGTTCCGTTGGTAAGAATAGAGTAACGCATTCTGTTTTCTATTACAGAGTCAACCAGTTCAAAGAAGTCGGGTCTGGTGAATGGCTCGCCACCGGTAAGGGTGACACGCATGATCTTTGCATCACCGAGTTTTTTGATGCTCTGTTTCCACTGCTGGGTTGTGAGGTCATTCAGGGCAACCATCTCGTCAGAGTAAAAACAGTACCTGCACTTCAGGTTGCATTTACCTGTAATGGAAATGTCAGCTGATGCAGGATGTATTGAATGCTTCGGTACTCTGTTAACTGGAGGCAACGAAAGCACCTTTTGTCATGATTGTAAGGTAATCGCTAATCTCTTCTTCAAGATTTTCCGGAAGGTTCTCATATTCCTTATTGAATTGCTTAACAATCTTGCTGATTGAAGAACCTTTTTCACAAAGATCCCATATAAATCTGCCTGTGTCATTTATTACCAGCACTTCACCTGAATCAGGGTTGAAAAGCAGACTGCCGCTTTCATCCTCTTCTCTTAAAGCGATATCCGGGTTCTGAACATATACTGTATTACTGCACATAAATTCCGCTTCTTTTTGATTGTAGTTTGTATAGCTCTAACATGATAGAACACCGAATATACTGCTGTAGTTTTGAAGACATGCAAATCATCGATGTTCTGTTTACAGTGTACCGCTAACCGAAACTATTACATATGCCCCTGCACTGCTGGCTCTTTTGAACACATCTCCATTCTGGTAGATGGTTACTGTGATAGAGCCGGATTCTCCCAGATTATGGGCATGGAGATATACATAATCACCGGGATCTACCGATAAAGTATGAGACCATGGCAGGCCAACATTTGTTACCTGTGAGACTCCACCACCACCGTTCTCATAAGTGATGCTGACAGATTCGGCACTTCCAATAACCTCGTACCTGATCTCGATGGAAGTATCAAACGGGTTGGTGCACGCAGCAAAGAAAAACAAAAACAAAACGGAAAAAAACACCTTCATATATTTCCTCCTTATTGCCTTATTATACAGGTCATGCGGGTTAGTGCATATATGCAGCTGTTGAAAGGAAAATGGTGAATATTTCTATTCTTATTATTGCAGTATTTGCGTTCTGCTCCGGTGCTGCAGCCAACCGGTCATTTTATCGGTATCTGGATCTGACTCCAACGATGGATCTGTTGCCCAGGGCAGAGATTGACAGTTTTACTGCTGAGAACATTATCTGTTTCCAACTCACAGTAAAGGGTGATACACTGGATGTTGTTAAGCTTGACCGGGGTGAACCAGTATCGGTATACAACTTTCCAGCTGGCTTCTCGGTTGTAACTGCTGATTCCTTTGTAACATGGACAGGAAGGCTGGATCATTCGTCCGGTTACAGAATAGCATTGAATGAGCAGGGTCTTCCTGTTCAGCTTGCCAGTCTTTCCGGCAATCCATTTATGGAATGGGCATGGAGGAATGACTCCACTGTAACCGCTTTTTCGCTGGATTCCCTCGGTAACCGTGAGGATATCGATCTGCTTCCGAACCATACAGGTTCTGCTATCCGCCTGGATCACCATGGAGATCTTGTTTATTTCAAGTACCGCACTGTTCCTGCATGTGCCTGGCAGTATACTCTGAACAAATTAAACAGAGTGGTTTCCCGGTGTGCCGTTGATGTTATGGGTGAGAATGTCAGTACTTCGGATGGAGTTGCTGAAACCAGGTATTACTATGATTCGTCTGGAAACCTCTCTTCAACCAGACTGCTGGACATAAATGGTAACCTGCTGCCTGAAAGATATGAAACAGCTGTTGCCGGCAACTACGAA
>JAGLQD010000585.1 GCA_023136985.1 Candidatus Sabulitectum sp.
CCGGAAGATCAACTGTAAACTCATCTGTGCCTGCCAGGCCATCTGCAACAATGAAAGGAGGAAGATCCGGCATTCTGAACCCGTGGTCGTAAGCAAGAGAGACATAGTCGGGAGCAGTCATTCTTCTTCCGCCATAAAGAACTGTGGTGTCAGTTAGAAAGGTTCTTCGTTCCGGAAGGTCAAGTGCGTGGATGATCATTTTTACCAGAGACGCAGGTATATATGAAGAATTTCCATCTTCGCCCGGGTGTATCTTAACTGCAGTCAAATCATTAGCTCTGCCCAGGCTGGAGAACAGGTAAGGGGCAAGAAGCTCTTCGAACCCTGCAGGGTTTATTTTCTCCACAGGAAGAAATCTTACATCATTCACAGCAACCGCCTTTCATGTTATAGCCAATTATAACCTGCTGCACACAGTTCCTTGCAAAATGATTTTTATTGGCGTATTCTTACCTCATGAGTAGTTTAGTATGGGTAGAACTTGATGCACACAGTCCCGACCACAATCTGGACGAGGTAAGAAGAAGCGGTGATTTCAAAGGGCTTCACTGTGCAGTTGTTAAAAGCAATGCTTACGGTCACGGAGTGGGTGAGATCTTACCTCTCTTAACGAAAGCCGACTGGCTGGCTGTTAATTCCCTTGAAGAGGGTCTTGAGCTTCGAGGTATGGGAGAGCAGAGACCTGTGCTTGTTATGGGTCATGTGCCGCTTCACAGAATAAAAGAGGCCAGAGAAGCCGATCTGAGGATCATTGTTTGTAATCTTGAGACTCTGAAAGTAGTCAGAGAGCTTCCCCTGTCAAGAAAGGGAAAGAAAATACACCTCCATATCAAGGTGGAGACCGGAACCTGGAGACAGGGTGTTCTTCCTGATGTGGTTGTTTCCGTGGCCAGGGAGATCAGCGGGATGTCCGGTGCTGTTCTTGACGGAATTTACACACACTTTGCGAATATCGAAGACACACTCAGTCATCAGTATGCTGAAATGCAGCTGAATGCATTTCAAAAGGTTCTTGATGCCCTGCAGAAGGAAGAATTGACTCCTCCGGTGATACACACGGCATGTACAGCTGCAGCTATTCTTTTTCCCAAAACACATTTTTCAATGATAAGAACCGGAATAGGTCTTT
>JAGLQD010000586.1 GCA_023136985.1 Candidatus Sabulitectum sp.
ACCAAGAACAGCAGCTATTCCCCCTCGGGTTGGATCCCGCATGAATTTTACACCACCAGCCCACTCTGCCGCAGCAGCAACAAGCCTGTGAACTGATCCTGTATCGCTGTGCAGTTCATTGTTAAGCGTGAGGTTTTCACGGGCTGCCATAATGGCCATGCCATGATCTCCCAGTGTGCCGCTTGTGATCACAACATCACCCTGTTTTATTCTATCTAAACCGGTATTCAGATTCTTTATCTTCCGTCCGATTCCTGCTGTGTTGATGAACAATCTGTCGCACTGCCCACGGGCAACAACCTTTGTGTCACCGGTAACAACTTTTACACCTATCTCTTCAGCAGCTTCCTTCACCGAATCCAGGATTCTCTGCAATACGGTGAATTCAAGCCCCTCTTCAATGATCAGAGCAAGAGACAACCAGAGAGGCACTGCCCCGGAAACTGATACATCGTTCACCGTACCATGAACTGCAAGCCTGCCAATGTCTCCCCCGGGGAACTCAAGCGGGCTGACCACAAAGCTGTCTGTGGAAAAAACAAGTGTTTCTTCCCCCAGCTGCAATCTGGCACCGTCCGGCAGACCCACCAGTGGGCCGTCGGTTCCGAACCGAGTTACTATCTCACGGTCTATAAGGTTGCGGGAAAGTTTACCGCCTCCACCGTGTCCAAGAAGAATTCTTTCCGTATCATTCAATTCATTCACCTCGAATACTTGTAATAAGCTGCGCAACTGCCCTCGGAGCTCACCATACACGGACCAACAGGAAAAAGTGGTGTACACTCCTTGTTGAATAACGGGCATTCATCAGGAAAAATAATTCCCTTGAGAACATCACCACACCTGCATCGCAGGTCCGGTTTTCCACCCTCTGTACTGATATTGAATTTTTTTGAAGCATCAAAGTCCGAGAACTCTTTCCTTAGAACAAGCCCGCTTTGTGGGATGGTTCCAATTCCCCGCCATGAAGCGTCTGCAGGTTCAAGAAGATTGTTCATTAGATCCAGAGCAATGCTGTTCCCCTGCTTTCTTACCACCCTTGCATACTGGTTAACCAGCTCTGCTTTGTTTTCTGTGAGCTGCTCCAGTAATCCCGCAATTCCCAGTAAGATATCCAAAGGCTCAAACCCGGCGATAACAGATGGGATCTTGTGCCGGTGAACAAAACTGCTATAAGCATCTACACCTATGATTGCTGAAACATGCGCAGGAAGCAGAAAACCGTTAACAGCAACATCTTTGTCTGCTGCCAGGGCCTCCAGGGCTGGTGGAACAAGCTTGAATGCTGTAAGAATCGAGATGTTAGCGAGCTTTTCAGCATTTGCCTTTTTTATGATGGAAATAACCGGCGGGACTGTTGTTTCAAACCCGATACCCAGAAATACAACCTCCTCTTCCGGGTTTTCTTTCGCAAGCTTTACAGCGTCAAGCGGGGAGTAACACACATGGACTTTCCCCCCTGCCCCCCGGGCATCAGCAAGAGTCCGGGAACTACCGGGTACTTTAAGCATATCACCGAAGGTGGCGATGATTACATCTG
>JAGLQD010000587.1 GCA_023136985.1 Candidatus Sabulitectum sp.
CCGACTCCAATTTAGTGTGGCAGGATCAGTTTTCATATCATCAGACTCATTCATTATCATGTAGACTCCATTTGGAAGGGTGTTGCCTTTACAACCGAAGCCCCCATCCCCGATCAGGTACCCATGCTTCTTCAAAGGGGGCATTCAATTGAAGACTTTCGATGACAGGAGCGATGAAGACAGCTATGGCGGCGATAACAGCAGATATGTCACCAACTGGTATGTCGGGCTTTGACCTTTTGACAAAGGCTATCCATTGAACGGTTTTCTGAGGGTCTTCGTAAAAAGCGGGTGTTAACGCGAAGAGTGTGGACGGCGGAAATGTTGTGTGCCGCCGTTCGAAGGTATTCTCCAGCGCTTTTCGCAAAACATTCCCCTCGAACGAGAAGAGTCTGGATAGCAGCCAGATATCATAAAAGTCTTTCATTCGGCTGTTAGCCAGGCCGAGTTTGACCATTGCTTCCACCTTTTCGGCCACCAGCGTATATCGAGGATAGGCTTTCAAGAACGGTGGGGGAGCATCAAAAAGGGTTGGATATTCGATCTGTTCAGGGGCTGGTGTTACCGCATCTCCAAATCCGATATCAACCTGGAGAGGAATCCGGGCCTGATTGAGCATACCGACCAGGGTGATTCGCACTCCATCGTATTCCCGGTCTTCACGGATCTTCTCCGCTTTCAGAGATTCCGGCAGGTAGGTCATGCCATCACCCTGAAACTCGATGTTGCAGATACCTCGGAATACATCAGCGAGCTGTTCGACATCGGAACTACCGAATCCCAAAAAATCCGCATCTCTGGTGACTCGGTAATTATGCCCTTTCCAAACAAGAAACAGACTGGCTCCTTTCAGAATGAACCGGTCATTGTGGGGCGAGACGCTGAGCTGGTAAAGGAATCGCTCCATGCCGTAACGGGAGAGCAGAAGATTGAAATCTTCCTTGTTGGTTTTGGCACGGTTCAGAAGCCGCTGAAAGATTGAGTGTGCAACGTTTTTCTTGCTCATACAATCGCCTCCATGTATGGGCGCATGATTTTCGACATTCTGTCGATTTCAGCGGCCATCACCATCTCATCCATGGTGACTTTACGCGAGCGCCATGCCTCACGGAGTGCTTCAATAGCCACATCGAGACCGACCTTGTTGCGGAACTTGAAGC
>JAGLQD010000588.1 GCA_023136985.1 Candidatus Sabulitectum sp.
TCAAGTTCTATCTGACTGTTGTTCAGTTCTATACCGGTACGAATATCTACATGAGATACCTCGCTACCTGGAATATCCACAGATGCCACCTCAGTTTCACTTCTTGTTGCCATTTCAAGCCCAAAATGAAAGTTCAGCTCACGGTTAACCGGAAGTAACAACCTTGCTTCTCCTCTGAATTCCGATCCCGGGGAAGTGTCAGCAGAATCACCGGGGGCTCCCGGAACCTGATCCCAGGCGGTAAAGTAATGTCGAATTCCAGCCGAAGCAAGGAATCTTGGGCCTGACATGGAACCGGATATGGGAACAACAAAAGTTCCTGAGACTTCAGCGGCAACATGCCTGTCGCTCTCTGTATAGTCTCCTGTGTCAAGAGTGCCTTTCAGTGTGGGTCGGAGAGCTCCTCTTAGAATGAAATGAGGGTCTCTGCTTACCCAGCCGTCCAAAGATATCCAGGGATCGGCAATTCCAAGGCCAATGGTATCAACAGGGCCTGCAATTTGAAGAAAACCGGGGACAACCAGGCTGATGGTATGACTTGAGGTCAAGCCGTATCTGCCCGCCCATTGAAATCTGATCACGCCAAACCCTTCGCGGTAATCGTAAAGGCTGTCAAAACCAAGAGAATCGGTCTCCCAGTACTGACCGAATCCAAAATATCCGAAGCCGAAGTCACTGGAGGCGCCGGTCACGGGAAGAACTTCGTTTAGGTAGCTGTAGGTAAGAGGATCCCACGCAAGGGCTGTCGCTACCAGGAAGACAAGAATAAACATAGTGGTTCTCATTTAGTAATTTCCTTTCTACTCACCGAAAAACATAGAAAAAATAGACTGCGCTATAGCAGCAATTGAAAAAGCCTGAGATACCCGGAGGCTCCAGACACCCCTTCTTAGAAGCTGAAATATATCCTAATATAGTCATGAGCAACGCTGGTAATTGCTTTCTTTATAGGAAGAGAGGCGGTAGAGGTCAAGCTAAGAGCGTGACCGAGTAAGCAACAT
>JAGLQD010000589.1 GCA_023136985.1 Candidatus Sabulitectum sp.
GTTCTTTAATCTCATTCTTACAACATGGTTGTCGTATCCAACCCAAACTGACGCAACCAGATCCGGGGTGAACCCAACAAACCAGGCGTCAGCATAATCGCTTGTGGTTCCCGTTTTGCCTCCAGCTTCCCTGCCGGCAAAAGGGCCTCCCCAGTACCAGTGAGCACCTGTGGCTGTGCCAGCCCTGAATACAGACTGCAGCATACCGTTCATGAGAAACGCACCTGTAACACTCAGAACCCGTCTTCCCGGATCAGGTTGCTCGTTGCTCTCAAGCAGATTACCGTATCGGTCTTCAACCTTCAGTATAGCGGTTGAGTTTCTAGCCAGGCCTCCAGTGGCAAATGGTATGTATGCGCGAGCCATCTCAAGAGGGTTAGCCATACAACTTCCCAGAGGAAGAGAATGAACTATTGGAAGTCGGGAGCTAATTCCCATGGCAGTTGCCCGGGCGGCGCCTGTCTCTATACCCACCGCCTGCCCCAGCCTGACTGCACTGACGTTAAAAGACCTTGCCAGGGCTTCGCGAAGTGTAACCATACCGTGAAATTCGTGATCATAATTTCGCGGTCTCCATGAACCCGGATTAAGTTCAACAACCACAGGTTGATCCAGAATAACGCTTCCCGGAGACCAGCCCTGCTCAATTGCCTCAGCATAAAAGAACGGTTTGAACGAACTTCCCGGCTGACGCCTGGACTGAACTGCTCTGTTGAATTCACTGTCTTGAAAATCTCTGCCGCCAACCATTGCCCTTATGTATCCAGTGTTGGGATCAATGGCCACCAGAGCACCCTGAATATAATTTGGTGCCCCTGCAGTGGTGTCCTCAATAGCCTGCCAGTGAGCCCATGAACTTTCATATCTGAGCCTCTCAGCGTCTTCAGACCATATTCCGGTAGCAGAATCCCACAGTGGCTCTTTCTCGGTAAGAATACTGTCAATGGCAAGTCTGGCACTCTCCTGCATGAATGGGTCCAGTGTGGTGTAAACCTCAAGCCCCTGTTCGTAAACAGCTGACCATCCATACCTTGCGACCAGGTACTGTCTTACATATTCTGTAAAATAATCCCAGTCCTGTTCCAGCTCATATCTGTGAACATCAACTCCCAGTGGAAGAGTAGATGTTTCCTCCTTCTGCTCAGAGGTTATCACGCCAAAATCAGCCATCATGAAAAGAGCAAGGTTTCTCTGAGCGAGACATCTCTCCGGGTTCCGGAGCGGATTGAATCCGCTGGGATTCTTTACCATTCTCACAAGCATGGCTGACTGGGAAAGAGTCAGTTCCACAGCTGTTATCCCACCGAAATACGTTCTTGCTGCTGCTTCAATTCCATGAGCACCTGAACCAAAATAGATCTGGTTAAGATACATTTCCATTATCTCGTCTTTACTGAACTGTCTCTCGATCTCCATGGCAATGAAAGCTTCCTGAAGCTTCCTTTGAAAAGTCTGATCCTGTACAAGAAACAGCCCCCTGGATAACTGCTGAGTTATGGTACTGCCACCATGCCTGTCACCTGTTCTTATGTTGTGAAGCATGGATCTGCTGATACCTTGAAGATCTACTCCTCCATGGGTGTAGAAGTTTCTGTCCTCGGTTGCCACAAAACCTCTGACAACCCAGGGACTGATCTGATCAAGGGTGACGGGATACCGGTTCTCAACAAAGGCTGTGGCCAGCTGGTCCCCGTACCTGTCATATATTCTGGTGGCACTCACCGGCTCGCTGCCGCGAAGACCGGCAACAAGCAGATTGCCTCTGGCCTGGCGGAAAGCAACGGCGCTGTCATTCCAGACCCTGTAGAGAAAACCTGCGCCAAAAGAAGCACCTACCACAAAAACAATAAAAAGCCAGTAAAATATTGCGGTAATAGTTCTTTTCATTATGAGTTATCTCTGCGAAGCAATGGGCTCTCCACCAACTCATCATCAAAAGTGATCGTAGTATCCGCCGCTATGGAAGTTCTTTCCATCACCGGCTTATTGTTTTGATTCAATGACAGCTCATATTCGAAGATCCCGGTGTTGCCAACAAGCACAACGCTGCGGTTGCCAATCTGCGATGTCTGCGTACCGAACTCACCGTGAAAATCACTGTTGTAGTCTTTCCAGCTCCTCCAGACAAGAGAGTAACCTGTTGGTGTTCCAAGAAAAAGATATATATCTCCTGCCCAGTAAAGAACCCGCTCCGGATCAACATCCCCATTCATATCAACACCAAGAGCCCTCCATAGGGGAACACCGATCTCATTTTCAGTTTTCTGCTCCAGCTGATGAGGGTCAAGATGAACTAACAGATGCTCAAGAGGCTCACTGTTTCCACAAGTGAGCAGAACAGGGTAAACCCTTGAAAGAGTGTCGTTCTGTTCCACAAGCTCGTTCACTGTGTAAAAAACACTTTCAAGAAAAGCAATCCTTGCGGTTTCCTCTTCTACATCAGGCCCCATCCATGTTCCTGTCTGACGGAGATTCTGCATTGCTTCGTGGGTTGCTCTTAAAACAGCTTTTCTAAGGTAAGCAAGCTCTCGCCATGCTGCAACAAGCTCTCTCAACTCAACAGGAACATCTGTAAGCTGGAATGTGGCTCTGTCCTGAATTATCTGAAGTTTGGCGGCAATTCTTACATTGCTCAATGCTAGAACTGTATAGCTCTCCTGAGAAAGCTCCATTATGTAGTCTGAAAATTCCGACCCGTTCTCCTCTGCGGAATTCCACGATGTCCAGTTGGTTGCATGGTCCATTTCACAATCATCCAGCAGCATTCTGGCTATGCGCATTTCGCGCCTGATTACCGGATCCTGAAGCACCATGGATGCCTGGGTCTGCACACTCAGCGAATCAAGAACATCCCTTGGAAGTTCACTCTCCACCCTCTCGATCAGCCAGCAACCATCCATGAGCACAAAATCAATGCGGATCACAGGTGGCAGTTCTCCAAGCCTTGCAATAGAGCAGTAGTAACTGGTTCTGTTCAGGCTGTCTTCCCCAATTATCGTTTCGGTCAACCGCCCTCCGGAATCAAATCCACGCCACCGCCCAAATACTTCCCATGGCGAGAGTTGAAGGCTCAAAACAGAATCCCGAAGTGCCGGTTCAAGAAAGTCAAAGCAAACAGGATCATTCATTCCAAGACCGTTGGAGAATTTGAGCCCTACGCTGAGCGGTGTATCTGGAATTGTTCTTACGATGGTTGTATCTGTGGAAACATCTTCATTGAAAGACTCAGGTGGCTGGTTGCATGCTGCCAATAGAAAAAGAACAGTCGCTCCGAAAGAAAGAATCAGCCTTTTCATAATCCCCCTGCAGTTACACGAACCAGTTCGCTTACTGTTG